>NZ_JBSQYS010000003.1:0-182607 GCF_055140945.1 Sunxiuqinia sp. | reverse complement strand
GATTATCAGATAAATATACAACTTTTTATCCAGAAAAACAACGTATGTGACTGATTATTAGTCTGTTAAATACCTTATTTTTTAGATGCGTTTGCCCTGTTACCTTCCTGAATACCGCGAACATATTGCGGACCATAAGATTTATAGTTACCACCATAGCGCATGGTTGTAATTTCACCATTCACCAAAAGTAAATTTTCATAATTGAGACCATTCTCACTCACGGAAATAGCTAAAGGCCAGCGAAAATCGGACGGGTTATAAACCGTTGCATAACGTCCGTCCGACGTTTTTTGTCCCCAAATCTTAGCATTGCTGTTGACAAACCCAGGGGCACGAGTAGGCGTTGTCCAGGTTTTCCCTTCATCTTCACTCACCGCGGTGAGGGCATGCTTCCACAAGCCAACCACATTCCCATTCGGCAAGTGATAGTACGAGAAAGCTTTATACTGCTTTTGTATGGGAATTAACGGATCATCCCGATCCGCTTCTTCGTTCCACTGTTGTTGAACAAGAGGATTGGATAGCATTTCTTCACAGGCTTTAACAAGCCCTTTATCCTTGCTCTTCGTATAAAACGGATAGTCCGTATTCTTTTTGCTCCACCCTTCATTATAACGAATGAAATAGATCGGGCCGAAGGAACCATCTTTATGAATTTCGCGTACAACTCTTCCAATTCCTTTTCCATCGTTCGGGCTGTCGTGCGCATCAATAGAAATAGCAATGTAGGCTATGGCAAATAAACGATCATCAGAAGAAACATAAAATCCCATTCGTTGATGATTCACCGACAGCAAATCTTTTGCCACTTGATCACTTCCCTCCTTTTGTGTTCCGTCTGGAATGGAATACGGAGGAAAAACAACCTCAGGCTTCGACCATTCGTAACCATCATTTGAAGTCACCAAAAAGGTTTGTCCCGGTGGAACGTGCTCACCAACCGGATCGCTTAAATATTCTAAAAAGAACATATTGTTCCAGTAGGCCAACATAGGCGCATGGTTGTAGGTCCATCCAAAATTATCGGCAGTTTCGGGAAGTTCGCGATTGGCGCGCATCACCTGAATGTTATGTACGCCCATTGCCGGGCTCAGTTGCCCATGATGATAGTCAGGATTGTTGAGCTCGGTTCCTGTAAAATGAGGGATTTCCTGAGCTGAAGCTACTCCCACTCCACTTAATAACAAGGCGGACACGAGTAATATTTTATTCAGTTTTATCATTTCAAATCAATTAAATTGAAGTTTTCCAATTCCAAAAATTCAGAAGCCAATATGAATGCTATACTTCGTCAAGAATCAACACCCAGTCGTTACCGTTCTCTTTTTCACCCGGGGCATCAAATTCCTGAACACCCTGGGTCTCAAACTCACCGACGGCTGTAGTTTCTCCATTTCGGGGATCAAACCAGCTTGCCTTTACTTTTTCAGCTTTAAACTGCTCCATATCAACAGGGATATTTCTTCCGGTATACGTGTAGATAAAGGCATAGTTTGAACCACGAGTAGCGATTAAGTAGTCATACCGCTCACCATTTTCACCGGCAATCAAACTTTGGTCGGGCACTCTATCCAAATAAGAACGCGATAGCACCAAATCTTTCAGGTGAACCATCTGTTTGGCTCCCGGAGCGTGAATTGCTTCGGTCCAATATTCTTTGGCTCCGTATGCCGGTTCGTTGTCAGTCGGCTTATAAAACTGCATCACAGCACTGTGTCCATAAGTATAGCCGAAGGCTCCGGAAAATACTGACCAGTATGCATAACGACGAACATCATCATCATTCCAAAATGGTTGCAGTGTATCGTGTAAGCCCTGAGGAATTCCTTCATAAGAAGGCTCGCCATCAATGGTTGGTTTAGCCGGAGTCATATCCCAATCGGTTTGCATGTAACGCCAATTGTCTTCACCATACGAGCGCTCCGTATCATCCTGCTCGTAATTTCGGTGTCCGGACTGGACCATGTTAAAATCCAACCAAGCTTCGTTAGCAAACCAATCAGATGACTGCATCCGTCCGCGTGGATGAAATGTAATCAGGTGATTCGGGTCAGTATCATTAATCGCATTCCCCAGGTTATTCCAGGTAGCCGTCGAATCATTCCCCATGGTGTCGCCACCATTCAGCCAAATTATATTTTTGCGGTCTTTGTAGCGATCGGCTATCCACTGGCCATAAACAGTGGCTTCTTCTCTTGATACATAACCACTTTTTACATTACCGCCCCATACCGGAACCAAGGCCATGTACAATCCTTTTTCGGCAGCCTGATCAATCACATAATCAATATGATCCCAATAATCGTATTGCAGCGAGTCGTCGAATGCATTTCCTTCGGTAACCACCGGTTTTGCAACATTGGCATTTACTAAGGCTGAATCGCCATAAATATTGACGGCTCCAACGCTGTGCAATACCATTACCTGAATAACATTGTATCCTTGCTCTTTGCGGGTTTCCAAATATTTCACCGCATCTTCCTGATTAAGCTTTGAAAATAGCAGCCAACCGGTATCGCCTAACCAAAAAAACGGATCGCCATTTTCTTCAACAAAATAATGTCCGTTTTCAGACACTTTTAAAAGCGGTAAACCCGTATCTTCTTTCTTTTCTTCCTTTGAGGTTGAAGTACAACCAACAGCAAAAAATACAGCTATCGTAATGATCAATAAATTTCGTAACATATTTTATAAGGTTTATTGTTGTTTTTTAATCCAAGTTATGAGTGATGATTTTTGAGGCAGTTTAATCGCTTGTTTTTCGCCTCCCTTTATTATAGTCTCTTTATTGAGTAAAGTCCCATCCGGAGGTTGAATAAACTTAACGACATATCGTCCTTTCCTTCCAGTCAGGTCAACCGAAAGTTCTGATTTGTTCTGCGAATAAATGATAAGTGCATTGTCACTTTCCAAGCTGCACTCTTCTTCAGGGTTGCCATCCGGCTTAACGGGCCGCATCGAAATGGCATCGGATAAAAACTCGGCTGGCAAATTTTCGGGGAGAACGACAAGCGAACCTCCGGCCATAAAAGCAGCCCAACCATATACATTGTATCGGCCTTCAGAAAAAACAACGGCCTTCTCAGGGTATTGAGACGTATACTCAAACACCGAACGATAAACAGAGCTGAAGGAGCGTTTACCGGGGTTTACCTGTCGTGCATGCTGGCGTGGTGCCAACTGCTGAGCGCTCAGTGGCGCATATAACGTTCCATCTTCGCGATAGCTCCAATAGCGAATGTCAATTACATCAATCAGGTCTGCATATTTCTTATTCGCCAAAATAGAATCCTGTACATCCTTGGTGGTACTCAATCCTATCAATTTATCTTTCCCGGTTTCCTTTTGCCAATTGCCAATCGTTTCTAACCAGAACTTGGTAAAATGAAGCGGGCCTGTATACTCGGCACTAATCAGCTGAAGGACGTTTGAATTATCAGCAAAATTGTTCAAGCACTGACGAATATAGGCCTGATGCAATTTTCGGCGTACCGGATGGCTTTCATCATAAAACTGTTTGGCCATATAAATGCGTTTATCTCCGGCATAAGGCACCGGCTCTGGAAAACCGGTGTTATTAATATTGTTGGCAGGTCGCCACGGACTGTCAGCCCAGTGAGCTCCGGCTTCTAAAATGTTATGCTGAAAATAGTTGTGATGCACCAACAGCTTGCCGTTTTTGTCAGCCAAGTCGGCAAAATCAGCTAGTCGATTCCAGTACCAATCATCATATTTGGTTAAGTCGTATTTACTCAATCCGTCCCAGGCGGTTCCTTGTCCGCTTCGGGCAAAAGGCTGCTGGTAAAATGGAGCCCATACCTCGGCATCCATCCTCCGAACTCGCTCATGATCGTCTCGACGACGATCGTACCACAAACCATAGTTGTGTTCGAGACCAGCCATGTTGTATTCATCCATCCAGTCAATCACCTCATTCAGGTTATCGGTATATCCGTGACCATTTCGGCCCGGGACATAACGAGTAACAGCAGGATTTGCCTTCTTCGTAGCATAAGGCCGAGCCACTCCCCTCCACCAAGGCACGGTAAAACGCATGCCGGTTAAAACCAAATCATCTTTAACCAATTTCCCGTTTTCAACAGTAATTGGATGAAGAACTTCCGTTGTAATTTTCTTCTTGTCTTTTAATTCACTTGCTTTTATGGCAGTTGCTGCCTCCTGTGGGATTGGATCGCGGTCGTCCGCTTGCATAATCCAATCTTCCAAACGTAGCGCCGGAGAGTAAGCTTGTTCCGTTAATTCCTGAGCTTGTTCGGCAGTAGGGCTACTTGTTGAGTTATCGTTGAAGGGCATTACCTGATCAGCAAACTCCTCGGTTTTCTTATCCAGTCGATCAGCTAGCTGTGCATAAAACAAACTTCGGGGTGTGACATGGTTATTTTCTTCAGCCCAATATCCATTGCCTGAAAATTGACTCCAGGCACCGTAACTCCAGTTCATAGCCGTGGGGGGCGCATAGTTTTCAATCAGCGCAGCAGAGCATTGCCAAAGCATGGAATTGGCAGCAGTCCAGCCAGCTCCCTGGCGGTTGAGCATTTGATTTTTAAAGGAAATGGCGTGTCCATCAACATTCACAATATCGAATAAAACACCGGATGCCCAACTGTCGATTGTCCCGCTATATTCGTAGGGTAAATGCGACTCACATTGCACAAAAACGTTTGGTCCGGCAGCACAAAAACCAAGGGCAAAATCATGATAACCATATTCGGCATACAAGCGTTGAAACAAGGTTTGTTGCCCCATCGTGAAAAAGGTATATCGCCGCTGACCGCCGATTTCAGAAACCGGATCCGTTGAAACACAATCCTGAACCGTTACTTTTTTAGCGGTTTCATAAACAGCAACTGCCGACCCGGCAAAATGCTTAAAAGTTAGTTGACGTGCCCATACATTTTCAGCATTCTCAATAGTTATAGCTGACCAACAATGGTTTTCATCTTTCAAATTCGTTTCATCAAAAACCGACTTTAAATTCAGACTTTCAATCCCAATGTTGTTGATTCGTCCTTTCCAACTATATTTTATGATTTCGCTAGCTCCCCAGATAGTATCCAGTGCAGTTGTTAGCGGAGCATCGATGAAAATGGTATCTCCTTCGATTGCGGTAATCGTGCGATCCCAATAGATATCTCGATTACCGGGCTTCCAGCCAATCCACCCCGTTTCTTCTCCACCAAATTCAACCATACTTAGTCTTTTAATCCACTTTTGAGTCGATAGACGATGAACAATAACGGGATCGCCAACTTTGTAAGCAGCAGTATTTTCAACCACAAACTTCATCGCATTTACAGGCACGTATGAATTAGAAATACGCGTTGTATCGGTAAAAAGCTGATCATTTTTCCCCAGAACCCGAATAAAGGTTTGCCGGTCTTTTCCCTCAGCTATTAATGTGGTTCCATTTTCGCCAAAACCACTTCCACGCAGCACAACACCTGAAGCGCTAATCACCAGTCGGCCATTGACTTTAAAAGTACCTTTCTGTAGCAAAACTGCTCCTCGAAAGCCATTCTCATTTAAAGGCAAAGAAGCGACATAATTCAATGCTTTTTGGATGGTGTGCGTTGCGTCTCCTTCAACCGGAGCAACAACAACTTTCGGCTCGACGAAAGGAATTTCTGATTCTGAGGCTTTATATCCAGCATAGCTAAAATCGGGAACCCGATTGCCGTCTTCGTCTTTTCCGTATAACAAACGACCATCTTTAGAAACCGATACAGGCTTTAAATCTGGCTCTTGAGCGAATCCATAAAACGGAATACTACTCAAGACCATTAATATTATCACACTTAATGAAATTGCCTTTTCTGATTTGATATACATCTTCATGTTGAGTTAGAATTTAAAATCAAAGGTGATCACCTAAATTCGTTGTGATCAGATTCAATACAAAACCAATGCCGCAAGCCTAAGCCGCATTTGTTCGTTTGTACTTCAACCACCCTTTGTATGTTAAGCGGTCATCAATTTCTTTCGACTTAAAGAAGAAACTTGCAATAAAAGCAACCACAAACAATACCACATGACTATAGACCCCAATCATGTATTTGTGTTGGGTGAAATTAAAAGCGCCCAAGTCAATTAACAAAGACTCTTTCCCACTTGCAGCTCCAATTGGCGTAGATGTTAACAAAGCGTAGGCCGTAAATAATACACTGGCTCCAATTCCAAAATAAAGCCCTTGCTTGTTGGGTATCTTTGAAAAAATTCCAAGTAGAAACATTCCGGCAATTCCTCCTGAGAATATCGCATACAAAGTGAAAATTATCCCCAACACTCCTTTGCCGCCCACATGAACGTAAAACAAGGCTACTCCAATCGCACCAAGACCTGCAAGAACAATAAAGATTTTACTCAACAATACCTGTTCTTTTTCAGAACTCTTTGGACGAAACCGAAGGTAGTAATCCTCTAAAACAATTGCAGATAAGCAATTTAAATCTGAGTCTAAGCTGGAAACTGCCGCTGCAATTAATGCCGATATAATTAAACCGACTACACCAACCGGTAACTTAGATACAATGAAAATTGGAAAGACCGCATCATTTTTAATTCCCTCCGGCAAAACATCTTGCGATATTTGATAATAAGAAAACAGAGCCGTTCCGATAAACATGAATAACGCCCAAACCGGCACACTGAGCAAAACACCGATTAATGATGCCTTGATCGCTTCCTTGTCTGACTTTGCAGTTAAATACCGTTGCACGATCGTTTGATCAGTTCCATATTTCTGAATGGCATAAAAAATACCGTTTAGTGCCATCACCCAAAATGTAAGGTTGACAAAATCCCAGTCAAACGGGCCAAAACCAATTCTTCCGTTTTCCATCGCTACCGACCAAATTTCAGACGGCCCTCCGTCGGTACTGAACAGCAAAATAATCAGCGTCACAATTCCTCCAAAAATTAGCATAAATCCCTGGATCACATCCAACCAGATAACTGCTTCAATTCCCCCAAGCATGGTCAATATAATCACTGCAATTCCGATTATCCAAATAATCGTAACTGTATCCATCCCAATCATCTTTCCTAATGCAAGTGAAATGATATAAAAAACAGTTCCCATTTTTGCAAAGTGTGTCAAGATAAACCCCAGGGAGCTGTAAAGCCGTGCAAAAAAGCCAAAGCGTCGTTCGAAATACTCGTAGGCACTCAAGCGTATTACATGCCGGAATAAAGGCACTATAAAGCCGATGGCGAAAACTAATACAATGGGCACCATTAATCCTTGCACCAGTCTGATCCAGTTTGAACCGTATCCTTCCCCCGGATAGGCTAAGAAGGTGATACTACTGATTAAAGTGGCGAGGATTGACATCCCAATGGCCCATGAAGGCAGTGTTCCTCCCCCCGTAAAATACTTGCCAGTGCTTTTTTGCTGTCTCGCAAAACGAACTCCAACTCCAACTGAAACAACAAGAGTTAGTACAATGATGATGTAGTCGATTAGGTGAATAGAAGTAGTAGGTTGCATTGATTAGTTGTTAGTTTTTTATAAAGTGAATTTTATTTTTTGGCCATTTATAACTTCCCGGCTTGGTAGTTACTTTTAGATTTGGATATTTAACAGGATTCATTTGGATAATTCCGGGCTCCAACTCCCCAAAAGGCAACAGCCTCTTAATTTCTAAATAATTGAACACCGCTGAGGCAGTTGCTCCGCCTTCGATAAAAAGATCGTTCAGCTCAACTGATTTGATAACTCCTGCGACAAATTCGCCAATCATTTTTGTGAGACGAACTGATAGTCCTTCCTCATCACAAAACTTGTGCTTTATGGATACGAAAACACTTTTATCTTTTTTCAACGCATCAACAACGTTTGCAATCCAGGTCTGCATACATTTGGAATCGTAATTGGCATTATTGAAAATTTCATCAGGCATATTAAAAACCGAGATATTATTATTTAGTGTAAGCCCATCCATATCCGGGGGTTTTGGGTAAGCACTTCCGAACACAAAAAGTGACCGTCTCCCAAACGTATAATCCCTACCTGTGTGGTTGGTTTCTTCAACGCCAAAAATACCACACAAGAGCGAATCAAAAAAGCCTGCTCCTCCTGCAACCACCATATTATTGTCAAGACGATGACTCCATTTCTTCATTTCAACATCATTCGTTATGTCGCCAATTATTAACCCGCTTTTCGGTAATTCGTCTGTTGGCCTTGCCGACTTCGCAACTAAATAACTGCTGCTCAACAAGTCAACAACTGATGATGAATTGATTGAATACTCCGGATCATTTCCGAACGAGGTTTCGGCCAAAGGAATATCTTCGATATAGTAAATTCCGTTTTTAATAATTCGTTTAAAATAAGGGTTTCCTGCAACAACAACCGCAAGATTCTTGCCAGATGCTTTCATTTGAGCATGTAGTTCTGCATTAACATTCCCCCGAAGTACTGAATCCAATTTCTTAAAAATGAAAGTCGGTTCAAGTATCAACAGCTTCTTTACAATTTTATCAATCTCTTTGGATGCTTCTTCCTCGTTTAATGATCTGGTGTTTGTAGCGATGATTAATAAATCAATATCGTCAACCTTCTCCACACTCGTTTCAATCATTACCCTCAATCCGTGCCTTAACCCAATTCCCCCAATCTCTGCGGCTCCTGTAAAATCATCTGCTATAACAGCTATCATCTTTATATTTATTAGTTCGACTGATGTAGTCTTGTGGCATATTGTATGGCTAATAAAAGTGCATCCGGACTGGCTACTCCTTTTCCGGCGATTTCAAACGCAGTTCCATGATCTACCGATGTACGGATGATCGGAAGTCCCAAAGTGATATTCACTCCTTTCACACTTTTCATGACCTTTTTTTCCTTATCCCAATTAAAGCCAACAACTTTAAAGGGAATGTGTCCCTGATCATGATACATAGCCACACAACCATCGAATTTACCTCCCGTAGCCAAAGCAAAAAGAGTATCCGGCGGGACAGGTCCTTCGGCATCAATTCCTTCGGCTTGAACTTCTTTCAAGGCTGGTTCAATCTCTTCCTTTTCTTCGTATCCAAATAATCCGTCGTCGCTCGAATGAGGATTTAATCCTGCTACTCCAATCTTCGGATTTTCAATTCCGAGCTTTTTCAGGCTGTCATTTAGCAAGTGAATCACCTCAACAACGCGGTCTTTTTTAACATTATCGCAGGCCTGACGCAACGAAACGTGGGTGCTTACATGAATCACCCGAAGGTCTTCTTCGGCCAGCAACATGGCGTATTTAGAAGTGTTTGTGTAGTGTGCGTAAATTTCGGTGTGTCCCGAAAAGTGGTGCCCTGCCGCGTGGATCGCTCCTTTGTGGATTGGTCCGGTAACCGTGCCATCAACCTTTTTGGCAAGTGCCAGGTCAATGGCCTGCTTAACAGTGCGAAAAGCCAGATCACCCGCCACGGCAGAAACAACTCCAAATTTTATTGCATCAGGATCTTCAACGTCCAAATTAAAAATATCGATCGTTCCATGCTGAAAGCGAGCTTGGTCAACATCGTCAACGCTATTAATCTGAAGTTCGAATTGTAGTAGGTTGATCGCCTTCGTCAAAATACTGGTATTTCCAACCAACAAAGGCTTGCAAATTTCATAGGTTTGCGGATTCGCAAAGGTTTTAACGGCAATCTCAGGACCTACCCCTGCGGGGTCGCCCATTGTAATTGCCAAAATGGGTAAATTATTTGAGTTACTCATTGAGCTGAATAATTTCTAATTTTTGTAATTCTTCTTTTATATTATTCTGAAATACTGCTTCATCGTGTAAACGATACATTGGTGGCAAAACCTTAGTTCCGCAAATTCCCATTACAGCCAGAATTGACTTTAACGCTGGAATAGATTGGCTTAGAATCCGGTCTTTTTGATAAAGCAATGATAAATCGTTTGTCTGCCGTTGCAGTTCGTCTGCTCGTTCAAACTTGCCCTCCAAATTCGACAGGTATAGATCTTGATAAAGTTCCGGCACAAAATTGCCGGTGCTTGGTACAATGCCATCGGATCCTTTTTTTAAAGCGCAAGCCGATTGAGCAGCCCAGCCTAAAAGGTGCACAAAATCAGGCCGATCTTTCCACAATTCGATAGAACGATCTAAACGATCCATATCTCGCTCCGAATCCTTGGTTCCAACAATATTTGAATGATGACTTAATTGATCCAGCACTTCAAGAGGAATTGATTGTTTAACTGTAGCCGGCATATTATAAATAATCAACGGGCAGGGCACCTGATCAGCCAAGTCGTTGAAATATTTTAGCATTTGCTCGTTGTTCATCGGGTAGTAGGCCGGAAGTGTTGCAACAACGACATGGACTCCCATTTCATAATATTTCCGAGCCATTGTTACCGACTCTTCAAAGCAGTTGGAGGAAATACCCGCATACACCGGGCAGTCTGCTCCGGCATATCTTACAGTCTCAGCAACCATTCGGTCTTTCTGCTCATCCGAAATAGACGGAGCCTCTCCGGTAGTTCCTAAAATAAATGGATACACGCCAGCATTCTTGAGTAGCCCAACAATGCGCTCAACCGATTCTCCGTCAATCGTATTATCTTCTTTAAATGGAGTAATCATTGGCACAATTACTCCATGGTATTCTTTTTCGGGTTTCATTCGTTAGTATGCTTTTTTGTAGATCGAAACAATGTCCTCTTTTGTTAATTTCTTTACGTTATTATTCAAAAGGCGTTGAACCAAAATAGCTGCATCTGCCATCTTTTCAATGTCTTCCTTTTTGATGTCGATTTCAGACAAACGACTTGGCAAACCGCAGGCAGCAATCAATTCTTTAATCTTTAATACTCCGGCCAAGGCCAGCTCCGAATCAGCTCCGGATTGAGTAACACCTAACGCTTTTGCGACTCCGGCCAAACGTTCGTTACCCTCAGGCATGTTGTACTCCATCACATAAGGCAACAGCAGGGCATTCGACAATCCGTGTGGAACTTCGTAAATACTTCCCAACGGATACGCCAACGCATGCACTGCAGCCGTATTAACCGGCCCCAGGCACATTCCGCCATATACACTTCCTAAAGCAACTGCCGTGCGAGCGTCTATATCGTTACCGTCTTTACAGGCTTTCTCTAAATTTTGACTGATTAACCGGATTCCTTCCAACGCCCACAAATCAACCATGGGATGAGCAAACCGATTAACGTATGCCTCTAAACAGTGTGTCAAAGCATCGATACCAGTTGCTGCAGTAACTGCTGCCGGAACTCCAACTGTTAAGGCTGGATCTATATATGCGCCATCGGGCACAAGGAACGGACTGATTACGCCCTTTTTGCCACCATCTTTTTCATCAAGAAATATCGCATTTGGAGAAACTTCGCTTCCAGTGCCACTGGTGGTTGGCAAACAGGCCAAATAAGTTCTTCGCTCCTTGAGCAAGCCTATTCCTATAACGTCTGATATATTTTGGTCATTTTTCAGCATTGCTGCTAAAAACTTTGCGACATCCAAAACACTTCCACCACCAATTCCGACCACGCTATCGGCTCCGAAGTTTCGAGCTTCTAATAGAACCTTTTCAAAATCACTAAACGAAGGTTCTCCTTCTATTCCGGTATTAATTTCAACCCGGATTCCTTCTTTTTCAAACGTCTTTAATAAACCGCCCAGCAAAGGTAATACCGGACTAATTGTCAACAGGTATAACGATTTATGTTTCATATTTAAATAGTCTTCCGTAAATTTTACAAGACTATCTTCGCCAAACACAATGCTTGACGGTTGTTGAAGTAAAATTCTATTCATTTTAATTTATGTTCGAAGATGAATAAGCACACCTACGATTAACGCCTCTACTCAATTGTTAACCTTTTTTTTAAAAAATCACAAGCAAGCAACGTCCACAGCGCCAAACCCCTGAAATAGCTACAGTTAAAAAAGTTTGCAATCACGCCATGTAAACGTTTACAGCGCAATTTATACCTTTTTTTAATTTTATGCAAATCCAACTATTGGCAAGCATAGCAAGCTCAACACATGTATCTCAAAAACTGGATGTTAACATCACATCTAAATTTCAACGATTAATTAGTGGTAACTAAATCAATCCTGAACAAATTGTCAGCTTTTACCTGTGAGTTCACCATCTGGATTCTTAACCTTTAAGAAATAGCATGTGAAGAATACTACTCAACGCGCTTTTATTTCCACTTCAATAAAATAAACATAGTCACACACAAAACACTGACTACACGTACATTAATCAAATTCCAGATATTGACTCAATTAAACTAAAAATAAGCTTCTGGGTATTATATTAACATCACTCCGCCAACAACAGCCAACCACGACTTCGTAACAATCAACACACACAGCATCAATAAATGTGTAATCGTTTTCATTGTTTTTATATTTTTTACATTTATATTTGTCTAATAAAATCAGTCTGAACGACAAAACGAAGTCTTATGAATCCTTCTATCTCCTTCTCAGGCTGCTAAAATCAGGCCAATTAATATTGATAAAACGAATCGACAAACTATGATCGCAAATCAAGCAAAGCACAAACTATTACTGACCTTATTTACCCTTGCCATAGGATTCTCAGCTATTGCTCAAAACAGCTTCAACATTCTTGATCATGGGGCGACCAATCAAGGGAAACAAAAAATAACTGATATCATTGAACACACAATTGAACTTGCCAGTAAAGCAGGTGGAGGAACAATCTATTTCCCGGCAGGCGAATATCTAACCGGTCCAATTGTGTTAAAAAGCAATATTACGATCCATTTAGATGCGGGTGCAATATTGAAATTTTCTGACGATTTCAATGATTATTTACCCATGGTACAATCTCGTTGGGAAGGTATCGATGTCGTTAATTTCTCACCTCTTTTTTACGCATTCGAAGCCGAAAATATTGCAATTACCGGACGAGGTAAAATCGATGGTCAAGGAAAAAAATGGTGGGACTATCACCACTGGCTTTATTCGCAACCCAAAGACTTCAAATCGGAGTGGCAGCAAGAGTTTGCCAAACAAAATAAAGAAATATTGTACCCCGATGAACCAGGAATGATCGAACGTGGTTTTCTTCGTCCTCCATTTATCCAGCCTATGTACTGTAAAAATGTGCTGATTGAAGGAATCACCATTACCAACTCCCCTTTTTGGACGGTAAATCCACAGTTTTGTGATAATGTAACCGTAACAAATGTAACCATCAACAATCCGGATTCTCCGAATACAGATGGCATCAATCCGGAATCATGCCGAAATGTTCATATATCTGACTGTCACATTTCAGTGGGTGATGACTGTATTACCATAAAATCGGGCAAAGATCGGGCAGGGAGAAAAATGAATACGCCCTGTGAAAATATTACCATTACGAACTGTACGATGCTCAATGGACATGGAGCAGTCGTCATTGGTAGTGAAATGTCAGGCGGAGTAAAAAAAGTAACAATTTCCAACTGTGTGTTCGAAGGTACAGACCGGGGCATCCGAATCAAATCGACTCGCGGACGTGGCGGAGTGGTTGAAGACATCAGGGTAAGCAATATCATCATGAAAGGAATTCGCAAAGAAGCGATTAAACTCAATATGTTTTACTCAAAAACGGCGGCTGAACCGGTGTCAGAAAGAACACCCTCATTCCGGAACATTCATTTTAGTAACATCACCGGTGAAGCCTACCAGGCTGGATTTTTACTAGGTCTTGAAGAGCTAAAAATTAAAGACATAACATTCAATGACATTCAACTAAAAGGAGAAAAAGGATTCTCAATTGAAGATGCGGAGAATATTGAATTTCATAATGTAAAAGTTGACACAAAGGATGGGCCATCGGTAATGGCAACAGATTCGAAAAATCTGATTATCGATAATGTAAAAACCGAAACTCCTAAAAATGGAATCCCTGTCATTAAATTGACTGACGTTCAGAATTCATTTATTTATAATTGCTTCCAGACATATCCGACTGATATTTTTCTTCAATTAGATGGAGAAAAGACAAAAGCTATATACTTAAAAAACAACGAGCTGGTTAACGTGAAGAATCAAGTTGTAAAATCAACAGACGTGAACCTAAATATAACTGAATAATCAAGCTAAAAGACAGAATAGATGAAACATTTAATTTTTATTGCCATCGTTGCTATTTTAAGCAGCTGTAGTTCAAAAACAAATAAGCAACAAACAGAAGTCACTCAAGAAAAATGGAGCCTAAAAATGGCTGATGCCATTATGCAGAGAAACGATAGTTTAGGCTATTACAATGGTCGTACCCGAATGGGCTGGTCGTATGACGTAGCCTTGCTTGGAATGGCCATCAACAAACTTGGAGATGTTGACCCTAAGTATTCTGACTACATGGAAGCCTACATTGACCAAATGGTAGAAGAAGATGGGACTGTTCCACGATACAGCATGGAAAAATACAACATTGACTTAATCAATCCGGCCAAAAACCTGATCATTCTTTACAAAAAGACTGGCGAAGAAAAATACAAGAAAGCATTGGGGCAATTTGTCACCCAAATGGAAAACCATCCAAAAACAGAGAGTGGTGGCTATTGGCATAAAAAGCGCTATCCGTCACAAATATGGTTGGACGGAGTTTACATGGGCATGCCCTTCTTAAGCATGTATGCTCGTGAATTTGATGCTCCTAAGTGGTATGATGTTGCCACGCACGAAATTAAGCTGGTCTATGAAAAAACACGCGACCCAATAACCGGATTGCTTTATCATGCCTGGGATGAAAGTAAAGAGCAAAAATGGGCTGATCCGGAAACGGGCCTTTCACCTCACTTTTGGAGTCGCGCCATGGGATGGTATGTTATGGCCATTGTTGATGTTTTGGACGACCTACCTGAAGATCATGCAGATCGGGCTGACCTGATCGAGATATTGAAAAATACAATCGATGCCCTGCTCCAGGTTCGAGATGAGGAAAGCGGCGTGTGGTATCAGGTACTCGACCAAGGAAATCGCGAAGGAAATTATTTGGAAGGCTCGGGAACTGCCATGTATATTTATGCAATGGCAAAAGGTGCCAACAAAGGTTATTTGGATAAAGAGTACTTCGATATTGCCAGCGAAGCTTTTGACGATATGGTTGACACTTTTATCATCGAGGATGAAGACGGACTGCCCAGCATGGTAAACATTTGCGGCAGTTGTGGGCTGGGCGGCAATCCCTATCGCGATGGAAGTTACGAGTATTACACCACCGAAACCATTGTTAAAAACGACTGCAAAGGAGTTGGTCCATTTATTTTAGCAGCAGTTGAATTAGATAAATAAGAAAATCTAACAATTCGGTTCGGGGATGCGCCCTCTTGATTGTTTATTTTATAGTATCCATTAAATGAGGCTTCAAAATCAAAGCTCATACACCAAATAAAAATAAGCTTTTAGCAATTCATCCGATTGTTAAAAGCTTATTCGTTTATTAACCCAAGAACCATGAAAAACGTAACATTCAATTATTCTCTTATTTTTATTCTCTGTGGAGCTTTTATTTTTCCGGCCTGTAGGCAACAAGAACAGGAAGAAACACTGGAGCTATGGTATAACAAGCCTGCGCAAATATGGGAGGAAGCTCTTCCTATTGGCAATGGACGTCTTGGTGCAATGGTTTATGGAATCCCTTCCGAAGAGCACATCCAGTTCAACGAGGAAACGCTTTGGGATTGCATGCCCAGAACCTACTACCGGGAAGATGCCAACAAGTATCTGGGTGAAATTCGCCAATTGCTATTCGACGGAAAACAAGACGAAGCGGAAAAACTCGCCAACAATGTTTTTATGGGAAAACGAGCTTATGAAGAAGATTTCCCTGAGAAAAAGAAACTTTGGGCGGATAGCCTGCTCAACCTCCCGAAAGTACAAACAGCTTTTCAAGCTACTTTTGATGATTCGGAATGGGAAACCATGCTGATTGACTACAAAAGTGTTTGGGAACGAAAGGGCTTGCCCGACATGAACGGCTCAGTACTTTTCAGAAAGACAATTGATGTTCCGGAAAATTGGAAAGGGAAAAAGCTATTCATTAATCTTGGAAAAATCAAGGATCAGGATTTCACCTATTTTAATGGTCAGCAGATTGGCTCAATGGATGAAAGTAATACCAACCGTACTTATACGATTCCGGGTAATCTGGTCAAAAAAGGCAAAAATGTTATTGCTGTTTTAATCAACAACTACGTCTCAACAGGTGGTTTTAATGCCGTCCGAACCGGCTCAAAAAAAATGCACCTGCTGCCAAAAGAGCTAAAGGGCGATACAATTTTTATTGAAGGCGATTGGAAATACTACGTAATTGATGAAGATCCTCCATTCTACCCACAATATCAGGCCGACTATCAACCATTTGGAGATATCAAAATCGCATTTGACGGACATGACCAGTTTACAAATTTTAGGCGGAATCTGGATCTTGAGAGTGCTCTTGCAAATGTTACTTATGAAGTAGAAGGAGTTACTTACAAACGTGAATTCCTCGCCAGTCATCCTGACGAATTGATCGCGGTTAAACTTTCGGCTGATCAGAAAGGCAAAATTTCATTTAAAGCTACTTTTGAAACCGAGCACCCGATTCACTCATTCTTCAAAGTAGACGACAACACCATTGGCTTCTCGTTAAAAGTAGAGGATGGCGAAATGAAAGGAACAGCCTTGTTAAGCATTTCGACAGAAAGCGGACAGGTAAGCACGACCGATAATGGAATTACGGTTAATAATGCCAACGAAGCTACGCTAAAACTAGTTGCTGCAACCAACTATAAAAGCTATAAAGACATCTCTGCCAATTCGAAAACTCGCTGTAACGACTATTTAGCGGGTGCAACATCAAAAACATACGAGACAATTAAAGAAGCACATTTAGCAGATTACAAACCTCTTTTCGATCGTTTTAGCGTTGAATTTGGCGGAAAGGAAAAACGACAACAGCCAACTGACGAACGCATTTTCAATATTAAAAACGAAGCTGACCAGGACTTGGCAGCCACCTATGTGCAGTATGCCCGCTATCTGATGCTTTCTTCGGGGCGCGACGGCACCAATCCTCCAAACCTACAAGGAATCTGGAATGATAAAATCTATCCAGCATGGGGCAGTAAATACACGACCAACATCAATTGCGAAATGAATTTCTGGCCGGTTGAACCATTAAACATTGCCGAATGCCACAACACCTTATTCAAGCTAATTGATGAAGTATCGGAGGAAGGAAGCAAAACGGCTAAAGCCCATTATGGAGCCAATGGCTGGGTGCACCACCACAATACAGACCAATGGCGGGGAACTGCTCCCATCAATAACTCGAACCATGGAATTTGGGTTACCGGTGGGGCCTGGCTTTGTCATCATTTGTGGGAGCACTATTTATACTCGCAAGACAAAGAATTTTTAAAAGACGAAGCTTATCCGCGAATTAAAGGATCCGCACAGTTTTTTGTCGATTTTTTAGTTGAAGACCCAAAAACTGGTTTTTTGATCAGTACCCCTTCAAACTCACCCGAAAATGGTGGGTTAGTTGCCGGACCAACCATGGATCATGAAATTATCCGCTCGCTGTTTAAAATTGTCATTGAAAGTTCAAAAATATTAGACATTGATCATGATTTTGCCAAGCTTGTAAAAGATAAGCTCGACCATATTGCCCCCTATCAGGTTGGACAATACGGACAGTTGCAGGAATGGATGGAAGATATTGATGACACAACCAATCATCATCGACATGTTTCTCATTTGTGGGGCGTTCACCCGGGAAGTGAATTTACCTGGGATGAAACACCTGAATTGATGAAAGCAGCACGCCAGTCGTTGATTTACCGGGGCGATGCCGGCACCGGTTGGAGTTTGGCTTGGAAAATAAACTTTTGGGCTCGCTTTTTAGATGGCGATCATGCAAACACAATGATTCAAATGCTACTCAGCTCAGCCATTGACCCCGAACGGGAATCATCAGGAGGCTCCTACCCCAACCTGTTTGATGCGCATCCTCCTTTTCAGATTGATGGCAACTTTGGAGGAGCTGCAGGAATTGCTGAAATGTTGATGCAAAGCCATCAGGGTTACATTCAGTTATTGCCTGCACTACCCAGCGATTGGTCTGAAGGAAAAATATCAGGGTTAAGAACCCGAAACGGTTTTGAACTGAGTTTCTCCTGGAAAGATGGACAACTTCAAACAGTTCAGGTGAAATCGACTGCCGGCAAACCATTGCGCTTAAAATATGGCGATAAAATGATTGAACAGGAAACGCAAAAAGGTGAAGTTTACGAATTTAACGAACTATAACATCCTACTATAATTGAGAGAGATGGCATTTTTTCAAAAGGTGCCATCTCTGTTTTTTTTAATAACCAATCAAAACCGAAGGAATACCCCGACATCTGCTTCTACCCAACTAAACTCACGAGTATCTCCCTTAACCTCCTGTTCTGCGGTATTCCCCAACCAATCAAGTTCTCGTTGGCGATAATCAATTTTCAGATCGCTAAAATGAAAATCAGTCCGAACCTGTAGTCCAAGTTTCGTTTTTCCAAAGGAGCAGCAATCAAGTTGCAACAGAGAATTTGCCCCCCACATAAAATCAAATCCCGGATCTGCCGAAAAATCTACTCTCACTTGCTTATTGTTGTCACGCAACTTATATTCAAAATGATCATCAAAACCAGGGCGACGGGTAAAACCTGCATTTATGGTTGTTCGCCACAACACAGGCCCAAAAGCTAAATTAAAAACCGGCCCCGCATAATACGAAACGTTATTTAAAGTCGTGTATTCATAGTCAGAAAAGTAGTAGATCAAATCAGGTTGCGTTATTCTAAAATACTGTTTCCCATTATCCACATCAGTATGAAAATTTTTAAATCCACCATGTACTCCCAACCATTTCAGTAGAAAATATTGTACCGAGAGCTTCAGATTAAGCGGCAGAAAATCATCTTGCATCGTAAGTGCCATATCTACTTTCCAATTTTGGTACAAATCGAAACGAGCTCCCCACTTCACGGTAATAGCTTCGGCATAATTTTCATCTCCAATATAATTTGCCCAATCAATGTGGTTCTTGTTCGATAAGCTATCGGCATTGTAATCTGCTATACCAATTGAAAACGATACTTCCATGTTTCGGATTGGCTTTTCCTGTGCATGCGAATTGGAACAAAAAAAGCAACCAAACAAAACAAATAACCAAGACCTGGGAATAATAAAAAGCATTCTCATTGCAAATAGATAAGATCAGTGGTAGTCGTTAAAATCATCCCATCGTTAAACACAACCTCAATCTCAAATTGAGTCGAATCGTTTTGGATTTCTTCGGTGCAAAATAAATGAAATCGAATTTGCTGATCGTAGCTCACTTCATATTTAGGCAGTTCTGAAACAAATTCATCAATTGTTTGATAATCATCAACCTTTGAGCCTCCCCAGGAATTCTCTTTAGCTCGAAATAAATCATTTACGATTGTATTTCCTTTTGCAGTCTCTGAAAGATCGTATTTGGTAAGAATATGGACATTCTTGATATACTGATTTGGTTTAAAAGCCGGATCGCAATCGCATTGAAAAGCAGACGCAGAAGAAAAGCCCCAGCTACTCCTTTTAATTAAACCTGCATAATAGTATTCTTCCGAAGATAAAATGAGCTCGAACGCCACTGCCGCTCTTTTCATCGTTGTTCCATCAAGGTTTGTGGGATACGATCCGGAATTATCCAAATTAGTGATTTGAATTTGATTGAAATCGAATTCAATCGTTCCGGAATTGCAACTACAACAACTGACTATAAGACGCGACAAAAAACAGACTGCAAAAATGATATAAACTTTTCGAATCATCGGCAATTGGTTTGAATATAACCAGCCGCTAACTTAGTAAAACAAATATTAATGTTCGATTACTTTTCTAAAAAAAAGCTAGTGTAACTTTAAGAAAAACAATATCGTTCCTCGTAAATCATGCCTTAACTTGCCAGATCAGCAAGAACTTCGAATCATTAATTGTGTATTCAAAATCATTTGGATGGAAGGACGTTGAGGATCTTTGATGCGTTGAATCAACAACTCAGCACATCGTCGCCCTATTTCATAGGCTGGCTGATAAACTGCTGTCAATGGTGGATTTAATGAAATTGACCAATACATGTCATCAAAACCAACAATCGCAATATCTTCAGGGATCTTCAATTTTCTTTTATGAATCGTTTCCAAGGCACCAAGAGTAATCAGGTTGTTTCCTGTAAATATAGCATCTGGAGGATTTTCGGAGCTTAATAACTCGTCGCAAAGACGTACCGCACTTTCGTGTTTCGAGTCTCCATGCTTAATCAATTTTGGATCAAATGAAAGTCCGTTTTCTTCTAACGCCTCACGATAACCTTTGTCGCGTAGTTGGCTCGAAGGCAAGTGCTCCAAACCAGATATAGCAGCAATACGCTTATATCCGGCCTTCGCCAAATAATCTACCGCTTTAAAAGCTCCCTCGCGATTATTCACCAACACCACATCAACATCAACTCCCTGAAGTCCGCGGTCGAAACAAACAATTGGCAATCCTTCTTTCACTAAACTAATGACCTTTGCATCTTTCTCATGAGCTGGTGCTGCAATCAATCCATCAATCGATTCTGATTGCAAAATATCAAGGTATAACTTTTCTTTCTTTTCATCCTGTTGAAAGTTGCACATGATCAGTGCATAATTATTTTCATAGGTAACATCTTCGATACCACGAAGCACATCAACATAAAAGGGGTTTTGGATATCCGGAATAAGTACTCCAATTAGGTTGCTGGATACACTCTTTGAACGGAGTCTTTTAGCAACACGACTGGGCTGATACCTAAGCTCTTTAATTGCGTTTAATACTCTTGCTCGAGTAACTTCATTTACATTCGATCCATTATTAATAACCCGGGATACAGTAGCAATTGAAACCCCAGCCTTTTTTGCAACATCGTTTAGGCTCCCCATATTGAAACAAGTGTCTTATTTAATTTTGCCAAAGATAACTTAAATCTTTGGACAATAACTTTTAACATCTCCCGAAAAGCTTCATAAGCATTCCGCAACTATTTAATTGGTTCTGAAGGCAAGTGTTAAACATGAAAACGTTTACAAAATAAATGTACATGTTTTTTTTTACTTTTAAAATTCTCGATAAAATTAGTTTCTAATAATTTTACCGACGTAGTTGTAATTATCGATTTGAATTTGATAAATAAACACTCCTTTAAGAGAATTAGTCGGTGTCCAAACAACCTCGTGTTTCCCTTGGGAGTCATATCCGGAATAAATTTGATCGACTAAACGTCCGTCAATGCTTAAAATACGAATAACGACAGGCGCGTCGTTGGGCATTGTATAGAAAATAGTAACAGTTTGTTTAAATGGATTTGGATAGCAGCCGGTCTCAACTTCAGCTGTTGGAATTTCAGGTATTCCAGTCACGCCATCAAAGTTAAATTTAGCTTCAGTAAGAGCGGACCATTCATCACCAAATTTTGCTCTTGCTTTAATTTTCAGATTGCCGGCAATCCTTAATACCCCCTGATACGAAATAGCATTATGGGAAACGTTACCGGTATATCCTTCTCTCGGATCAGAGCCATCTGAGGTATAATAGACATTCCCCGAACTTGCAAAAATCTCTAAATCAATGGGTTCGCTATATTCGTCAGTATAATGGGTAAACTCTGGGGCATCAATCGTAGGAAATAAACCTATCTTTTTAAATTGTTGCACCACAATATCCGATCGATATGGAAAATAGTCATTCATTAACCGCTGGTTTTCCACGTCCCAAAATTCATTTTTTGTATATAAAACACGATCGTTGTCCGATGGTTGAATATCTCTCCTGTAATCACCCCATCGCGCTGTTTCTGCAATTATAGCCAGATCAATCTCTTTAGTCAGCTTTTGATACCTATCTGCGCATGCCTCCGGTGACAAGGATCCTTCGTTAAAAAAGTGTTTCTGAATGTGATCGGCAAAAAGCATTCGGAAGTCTGGATTACCTTGTAGATTATGGTAAATCCAGCTCGGATTTTGTTCATTATTTTCATCGGTAATATTCTCATTTACATTGATCATTGAGGTTTCTGCATCCCAACTAAAAAAACGAAAGCCGGCTTCATTTGTAATCCTATTCCGGGCAGCAATCCAGTTATTATGATCCCAATCAATATTACCAATGTACATATTGAAAAGCATATAGTCGATTAGGTTATCAACATCTAAAAGTTTGTTATATGATGGATTGATCGTTCCATCAGGATTCTTGCCCTGAACCTTTTGGTAATTTTCATTGCTGGTTAATCCAGCAGTGGTTTGATTGTAGAGTTCTACCCATGCCTTAAAATTGCCATCAACCGTTCCGCCATGATCCTTAATCACATCATAATCATCTTCATTACCTCCCAGGTAGGATTCCATAAAATCATTGGTCAGCTTTTCAGAAACATTGTAAACACCCCAGTACAAACCGTTTAAATAGAGATGAACGAACCGTTCGTGTGCTGATGGTCGCGCCATAGCCAACTGTGTATTTTTTGCAAAAGAATCACGCATGTACTGAGCTGTTCTTCTTGCAGTTGCTACATTAGTCAGCCAAGAGTGATTATAGCCTGCGCGCAACACCAGACTATTAAATTCGTTCGCAGCTGTTTCCTCGTCGAATATCCTATAATTTAACTTCGACGGACCATATGTACTTCTGAACGATAATCGTAAAGAATGCTTGGGACTGTTGTCGGGTATTCGGCTGTTGCCTCCATGCATTCGTACGCCACAATTAACCTGAAATTCCTGATCACTATTGGGATCGAAGTACTCAACCGAAACCGGTCGTTCCCAGTCCAATCCCATTCCAAATGCTCCTGAATTACCGGTATAGATATAAATACCCCCATTCTCCCGATCTTTTTCGTGCGAAAATAAAAAGCCGCGATTTGTAACAATGCTTAACGTTGGAATCTCCTTCAACGCCTCATTCAAAAGATCTTTATATTCAGGCGAGTTGCAAATTTCCGGATCCATCTCATAGTCAGCCGGAGCATTTTCCGACTTAAACTTTAGAGGTCCCCATGAGCTAGGAAATCCTTCGGGATTTTTGGGTTGCGCAACAACTCCATCTGTGAAAATATAGGTATGGCTAATTATCTCACTATATACTCCATCGTTATTCATAGCCACTGCACTTAATGGAGTTGTTTTAGAGATATTCACTGGGCCTTGATATAATGTACCTGAATCGACCGTAGGACGAGTACCATCAGTGGAATAATAGATCTTTAATGAATTATCAGCAGTACTTAGCGAAACAGAGAATGAACTCTCATAAAAGCCACGGCCTTTACTAAAATGCGGAGACAAAACCTGATCGCTCAATACATTTTCGCTACCCGGTGTTGGACTTTTAAAAAAAATAAGCTGCTCCTGATAGAGACCATAAGACTCGTCGGCTCGTTGAGCAGGATAGGAATCACTGTAAGAATAAGAGATTGTAGTTCCGTCCGATTCTACTAACGCTAAAAATTCGCCTGAACCCGACAATTTAAAATTAGTATGCAGGGTTGAAGAAGGATCATTTCGCTTTTTTTCGGATGCAAACACCACTATATATTCATCTGCTCCAAGCACAACTTCTGGCAATTTCCATTTGGTCAGGTTATCAGTTTTATCAGTTAAGTACCAGCCTTTCAGATTAACCGATTCTTCTCCCGGGTTATATAATTCCATCCAATCTGAATAATCACCATCTTCATCGGCCAGAATATTGTCGTTGATAGCCATAAACTCAGAAATCACTACTTTTTTACTCTGCGCATTTCCAATTAGTTGAGTGATACTCAAGAACAATAGCAGTGCAAATTTCAGAAATAAGTTGTTCGAATTCATACTTTCAACTAAGTTTAGATTAAGATTTCCGAATTAGAGGTCCAGACTATATCCGAATCCGACAATATGCAATACCTCTTCCTTTTCCCAAAAATCCTGATAACGATAAAATAGGCTAACACTGTGCCTATTCGTAATTTCATAATTTAATCCCCCCGTATATCGAATCTTAGTAAAATCATCTTTCTTCAAATCCTGATAGGTTTCCACATGGGCATACGGTTCAAAATCAGACTTTTTTATATTGTATTTTACTTTTAAACGATACCTCAGATAGGGTTTTGCTTCGTCAACATCTTCTGATTTAAAATAACTGATATATCGAATACGCCACTGCAATTCAAAACGATCGATTTCTAATTCAGGCTTGACGTCAAAAATATAACGATGCCCGGTCTCATCATTCTTTTTCTTATTTTCCTGATAAAACCGATATGCTCCACCAACTTTCAAAAATTTGAACAGTTCATATTGGATACCAGCTTCAATAAAATATTCATCCCATTCAAGTTCAGGAGAAAGGCGATACTCTGGTACTAGCTCAAAATCCAATTTTGAGGTGATTTCCTTCTTAAACTCCAATTCAAACCACATGGCTGGCTTTTCCTGAGCAAAGGTTGCTGTAGACAATAACAAGAGAACAAATAGACTAATTTCCTTTTTCATCATTAACCGCGAATTTTATAATCATGATGTGCATCATAGAAAATATCGATGTAGCAGATGTCTCGCATAAAATCAATCTTTTTCACTTCGTAATGCTTTACATCAATTCCAGTGCGATCCTTTAAATCAGCTAACAGAATCTCCTTTTTGTCTGCCTGTAGATTTTCAATCTTCTCATAAATAACGAGTTGAGACAGTTCTTGTTTTAGATGAAGCACCTTTTCTAAGCCCCACAGTCCAGCAATAATTATCAGATTGGTGAGCACTAATTCGGCATGGCTAATTTTCTTATTAGCAAGAGCATTAATTACTGAAATGGCAATAATAACAAATAAGTATGTCATTTCTTTTATGGGGATCGGATCTGTCCGGTAACGAATAATTCCAAATATGGCAAAAAGCCCAAAGGCAAAGCCTAATTCCATTTTCACACTTTCGAGCAAAAAGCACAGTAAAAAGATGACGATGCTAATAGCAATAAAACTAAAAAAGAAATCCCGACGTTTACTATTTTTTGCATACAACCCGGCGACAATAACGATGATAACCGCCATATTTAAAAGAAGCCGCACAATCAGTTCTGTAAAATCTTCCACATTGATTAACTTAATGTCGAACAAGCGATATGCTTCAATAGATTGATCAACTTGCGCCAGTATATTGAGTAGAGTCATTTTCGTAATCCGTTAATTAAATTCATTTTGCAATCTCATAATGCGAGATTTAAACCGATTCTGCTTCAGTCCACCTTCCAAAAGTGCTCTTCCAATGCAATACTTACTAAAACGCTGTAACCTGACTCTATTTTTTTTGAGCACCTTTTTGATTTCCGAGGTCTGCGCTGATCTTTTTTGCTTTATTTCAACAATGACCAAATTTCGCAATAAAATCTCCCCCTTTTCATTTTTAAAAGAAGGATGGATATCAATTGTTACACGTTCAGTAAACCCTTTATTGACGAGCGTAATCCGACGAAACCAATTTTTTATCTTTGGTTCCAACCCGGCCGGATGGTATGGCATTTTCTGATTCAGAAATTTTTTTTCTTCATCCGTGAAATCAATTTTGTCTTTCTGAAATCCGATACGACTTTTAATGCATCGTCCTTTGTTCGTTTTAAATTTGACTTCCAGAAATTTATCATTTGAAAGTTCATATTTCCTAACCCGAACCTTATGACGATTTAACCATCCATTTTGATGTGCTAAATACATTTTATCATCCGGTGTATCCAGATAGGTCGTCTGGTAAGGATGCAGAAGCTCATTTTGAATTTCCAGAACAAAATAATCCGCATCAATATCATTCAAAATTGCAGGCAACATTGACTTGTTCAAGCAATACTTCGTGTCAATCCTATTCATCAACCGAACATTATTGATGTCAGAAAGTTTAACTATTTCAAATGACTTTAAAGCTTTTCTTATTTCATCCATTTCAAATTTCCAAAACTGCTAGCAAATATATATTTATTTGCAAGAAATGTAATCGTTGTATGTATGTTTCGTAATGAATAATTAATAGCAGTGTAATATGATTAGTTTAATATTGGTTAGCCTATTACACTATTCATCAGTTACAATTGTGAAAGTCACGCTACTTGAAATAGCTTTTTAACAAAAAACATTTTTCTAAAGAAAAAAGAACAATTACCTCTATTTATGTAATCGTTTTCTTAGCAAAATTAAACTGCAATCGTAAAACAAATACAACTCAACCAAATGCTCAAACTCTTTTACAATTCGTCTCCAGGCTACTGAATTTTCATCCAATCAAAATAAAAAGGGCCTTGCTTCCGAGGTTTCAATCTCAACGTATATTTTCCGGCATTAATAGTGGTTTGGGTGTCGGTCCTTAAACTTTTCCACTTGATATCAGCAACGGGAAACACCCACTCCCCGCTCCACACCATTCGTCCGTCGGCAGCAACTATTTCTCCATCAACGGTGATATCCTCTGTTCCTTTGTTCATGTAGCGAAATTCCAATCCGTATTTTGAGGCCAATCCAACATTAAAGGTCCACTCAATCGCATCACCTTTTCCGGGAACAAGTTTACAGTCCTTCTTTAAAATTTCAGTATTCCTGGTGTTCCCTACATCTCCAGCTTCCTCAGCCTCATATTTAAACGATGGCCTTAAATCAATTGGAGCATCCAAATTGGTTACTGGAACGGCAGCAACAACATACATGGGCGAATTGGATGAATTAAGCGGAAGCAACTCCACGCTCTCGCCTTTTGCATATCGTTTTTGATAGATCTCATAGTTGGTACCGCTATTATATGTCGACCGCAGAATATCCTTTCTTTTTGTAAACTCTTCAATCCATTTTGGCTTATCTGTAATCGACTCATCAATACCAATTATTAAATCAGACTCTTCATTAAGCTCGAATGTACCGATTGAATTTCCACTTATAATTTCAGGAAATGCAGTTGTTTGTACCCACTCGCTACCGAATAAGGATGGTGGCAATGAAATAATTTTGGCATCTGCATCTGAATAAAGCAGATCTCCATTGTTCATCCAACTTTTTGCACTCCAGGTCGAATTATTTTCACTCGCAACTTGTAGATTTTTAAACAATCGACTTGAAGACTCCGCAGGCTTAACACTCTCATCAGCTGTTGAAATGGCAATTGCTGAAATCACAGCCTGCGCAGCTTTCACCTCAGGAAATGAAATTTCCAATTCGCCTCCTTTTACTGAAACAGCAACGGTTTTCTTTAACAAGTTGTCATGACCAACTTCTTCCCAAATATCCAAATCATCAATAACGACTTCGTCATTTACCGCAACATCAAAGATGCGCCAGTCGTTGCAATCCAATCCTCCTCCGGTTCCATACCAAGGCTCAAGGAAATACATTTCAAGCTGATAATCGCCATCAGGAATAGGAAATTTGTAAGCCAGTTTGTGACGGCCATAGCGGAAAGTTTGAATAAGCTTCCATTCATCGGTGCCTTGAATTGGATCGTAAGTGATGCGTTGACTTCCATAAAATGCCGGCAAATCATCATAGTCATCGGTCCAGGATACCGATCCCCAGCCCGACTCGTCTTTACGAACATCAGCTTGCCAGATATTTCCTTCTTGATCAAGATAATCCGGGCCACCGCAATTCACACGATATAAATAGTTCTTCCCCCCATTATCCGTGAGTGGTTTTACTTCTCCTGCTAATTCTTTTATATCTGCTGCTTCAGGCAACAAACCTAAAACGATATGATCTTCGGCAACCTCCTTGCCATCAACATATCCAACAGCATAGAGCACATTATTTTGAATATCCACCTGATCCCATTTGAAATGAGTACCAATTGGTCCCTGCTTTTTCCGGCCAAGTGAGTTTTTACGCACTCCGTTGAAGAGCTCAACTTCATCGCAATTGGAGAAAACCCGAATGCCATCTTTAATGCCCGGTTTTTCCCATCGATTAGGCCAGGTATGCGATACAATGTAAACCATCGGATCGGTTTCCCTGGGTGCATAATTCGACCTGAACATGTAAAAAACATCCAACGGTTCACCCCAAATGGTTAGTGCTCCTTTGTAATTTACAGGACCAACCCGATCTATATCGCGAAGGCCTTCGCCAGCCTGTGTTCGTCCTGGATTATCGTGCGATGTGAGCAGCCAGTGGAATTGTCCGCAAGACTGATCGCTGGCAGCTTCACCTAAACGTACTTTCGACTCCATTAACTGCCAAAACCGATCTTCGCTTAAAGGCCCTTTGTATTCAAAATCGCCCTCGGTGTGCAGATCGATACTTCGCCATGCTCCGTATTCGCCGTTTAGCAATTGTTCCGAAAGTTCTTCATCATAAATATCAGGATTTCCACCGTAAGTGCCCGACCAGTTTTGAATAACGTTCCAATCGGTTCCTGTTCCACCATTGCAAGTGGTCACTAGCCTTTGGCTCGATGCTCCCGGATCAAGTTCACGAATTAATTCGGTACACTCCCGCGCAAACTCAGTTGGCATGGTGCATTCGTTTTGCAAGCCCCACAAAATAATTGATGGGCAATTTCTACGTTCTTTAATCCAGTCGTGTAATAGTTGTTTAAAATTGGCCTGAAATTCAGTATTGCCGAACCAAATATGGGCACTCATTTGCGGCCACCATAAAATTCCTAAACTGTCCCATTGTTGTTGATAGCGTATATTATGTGGCTGGTGTCCATCCCGAAAAGCATTATATCCCGCAGCTTTTACTTGCGCTACTCTCGAAAGAACCTGCTCATCAGAAAAAGCATGCCCCTGCCCCATCATGTGTTCATACTCAGCGGTACCGTTTATAAACACGGGCTTTCCGTTCAAATAAAAACGATTTGTAGGATTATCTCCCTTGATATCCCACTTCGTCCATCGAATTCCATAGGGCGTTTCCAGCTGATCAACCAGTTCTCCATCCTGTAACACTTCGGTAATGACCTTGTACAAATACGGATCTTCAATTGACCACAGATGCGGATTCACAACCCGATCAATATGTTGCCGGACGGTATCAACTTGGCCAGGAGAAAGATGAATAAAAGTGGCGACTTCTTTTATCAGCCGACCACGCTCATCAAACAATTTATTAATCACTTCAACTTTTGCCACCTGTTTCTTATTATTCTTCACTTCGGTGGTTAAATGGAGGTCTGCAAGTTCGGTAGTAATTTTATCATCGTTCCAGATATGAACTCCAAATGGTTCAATGCGAATAGGATTAGTCACAATCAAATGAACCGGACGAAAAATACCCATCGGCTGACTACCCTCAGAGAATCCCCATTCAGGGCTACAGCCACCGCAAACCCAAGGTAAATCCCGAATATCTGAAGGATGGTCTGCTCGAACTGCCAAAATATTTTCTTTATCAAAACGAATATGGTCAGTGACATCCAGCGTAAATGAAGTCCGCCCTCCGGCATGGTAGCCGATTGAATCGCCATTTAGCCAAACTGTCGCATAAGAACCTACGCCTTCAAACCAAAGAAAGTACCGTTTGCTATTTTGCTCTTCAAGCTGAAATGACTTCCGGTACCACGCATAACCATGCCTATTGCCATGCCTTAGTCGGCGATAACCGCCATAGTCATCCCAATTGTGCGGAACATTAACTTCCTCCCAGTTTTCAGTTGAGTAAACCGGAGACTCAAATCCATTATATGCAAGTTTATTTGTATCGTTGGCTATGGAATACCACCCCTCATTTAAGGAAATATCTTGTCGTACAGGATGTTGATCAGAACAGGAGTATAAAAACGATATGAAAATAAGCCAAATCAAAAACTTTCGCATAATTAAATTTCTATGTTGTGGGTTTTACTATTGAATTCAAGCTGCTACATACGAGTACAAATTTATGTAAACGTTTTCAATTCTACTAAATATTGAAAAACAAACATCACGACTTCGCAATTAATTAGCCAATCACAAGACGGTTTGTTTTTGTTTCCTGATTGAAAACATCATTGAACTTTCAATCTCAATAAAACAGCAGATGCAGGCTGAAGATTGATAGTGAGACTATTGTCAACAACCTGAGATTCCGGCAATTTCTGCCAATGACCTTCCCACGTTCCATCATGTTCTATTTGAGAATTACCTAAAACCAGGTCAGAAGATGTGGCTGCAATATTATTTGCTTCTGCATTTAAAAAAATAACTTCTACGTCAGAATCGATTATCGAACGATCAAACTGAATCGAAATTTCTTTGCTTTGTTTGTCCTTGTGCGCTTTATTGATTAGAGTTACCAAGACTTCATTTGGGGGGTTGAGATTAGCATATGCAACAAGAAGATGATTTGATGTAGAAGAAATGTCAACCGGGAGTGACTGACCTTTTCCTCCCAAACTAAATAACTTCATGCCGTAAGCCAGGGGCTTTGCTTCGTAACCAATACCAGAACTTACGAATGCAGCGTAGCGACAAGGTAAAATGATTTCGCCACCGGTTAGGTCTCCCGTATGAAAATTCAGCCCCTCTGCACCATGCGAAGTCCACCAGTGCATATAGTCGAGTGCCCACAATGCAGAAGCATAACGATCGCTAGCGCCTTTTAGTCCACTATACCAAAAACTGTTTGTTTCTGAGAGCCGAAAAGTAATCGGTGTTCCCTCAACAGCATCAACCATTCCTTTTAGAATATCTTCGTAAATAGCATATGCTGTATCGGCTAACATTTTGTCTATCGATTCTTCTGCGTCATAGGGAACCAACTTAGTAACATCGCGTTCACGATAATTTTGATACGAACAGCCAAACGGATAATTGTGCTGAGTAAGCTGAACCAATCGTCCCTCCGGATATCCAAAATCGTCGACCAGTTTTTTTAACCTTTCAGCATCAGGATTCTGGTCTGGTCCGCAAAACACCGCATCCGGATATACTTCCAAGATCGCATCGCGAATGGCTGTCCATTTAGAAACATACACCTCGTAATCCTCATAGTAACTCGGTTCATTGCCAATGGCTAAACTTTCTAACACATCTGAATAATTCTCATTGATAACTTTGGCTATCTGCTGAGCACTTTTTGGATCTCCATCCTGCAAGCGCACCGAATAAATCACCTTTACTTTTGCAGCTTTAGCAAATTGGAAGAAGGAGTGTAAATCGTCCTCGTCTGGAATCGGAATATTCGAAGCATCTACAGAATTTCCTCCTATACGAAGATTTCGAACACCCAATGTCTTGAACATCTTTAGTAAAGATGTATTATCTTGGCTGAAGTAATGCACTCCATTTTCGTCGGGCAATAGCTGCTTTGTTTCATAACTCAAACCAACTGATTCTTCAGAAATATTTTGCCCGGGCTTATTGGTCGTAATATTAACCGCTATTTGCTCCTTGTGTTCGGGCACACGATTACATGATTGAAGAAGTAAGCCGGAAATAAGAATACCAGCATAGAAAATAATGTTTAAGTTCATATTTTCAATTTTAGCATATAACTCTATCGTTTTGTACCGTTACTCTATTTCAATTTTAAAAACGACTGCCATTTTATCTACAACGTCCGGAGTTTTTACCCACAGGCCATCATCTTTCATTTCATATTCTATTAGTTGAGTTGAGCCAGGAATAGCTATGTTTTTAATTTTTAGTTCTCGAGTAACCTTCGACAGACTGAATGCTTTAAAAACGATGTTTTTATTTGGTTCCGGACTTCCAAGTGTTATTGCGTAAATGACATTTTTTGTGGTGGTATACCGAACATCCTCTGCCGAATACTTCACCTTCTTGAAATCACTATGATTCTCAAAATCGCCCTCAGGTTGCAGGGTTGGACCTTCGCCAAATATATACCATGGTCGGGTATTGTAAATCGCCTCTCCATATTTGCCCAACCAATCTCCCATTTTCAACAAAACATCTTTCTGATTGTCAGGAATAACTCCATCCGATCTCGGTGAAATATTCAAAAGCAAAACTCCATTTTTACTGACAATATCAATTAAAACATGCAAAATATCTTCTGCTGGCTTAATTACTAAATCGTTGGTATATCCCCAACTTCCGGTACTGATTGTTTCATCAGTCATCCAGACATGTTCGCCCATTCGATTCATGCGTGACTTTTCCAGATCGTTGATGCTCATGCTGAGCGGTAAATCATCCTGCTTTCGAACAATGGCTACACTTTTGTTCCAATCTTCCGCTTGATTTAAGTAGTACGCCGCAAATTTTTTCCTGTAATTTTCGGGAATCAGATCCAAGCCCGAATCAAACCACATCATATCCGGATTATAGTTATCTATGACCTCTTTGAGTTTGGGGAACCAAACTTCACTTAACCATTGTTGTTCGGGTATATTTCCGTAAAGGTACTTTAACTCCGGGTCGTCTGAAGTAGGCGGCATTCCATTGATGTATGGATAATAACTATTTCTAAAATAGGTTTCTTCAAGCTTATCGCGATAGCGCTGTAAATTCACAGCATGATGAAAAGTCGTTATAAATTTTAAGCCCTGAGCTCTAATCGTCTTTTCCAGTTCTCCAACGATATCCTGGTGAGGCCCTTTGTCCAAGGCATTCCACGGAGTTACCTTGCTAGCCCACATCGAAAAGCCATCACTATGTTCGGCAACCGGCCCGGCAAATTTGGCTCCTGCCTTTTTGAACAATTCAGCCCATGCTTCGGGATCAAATTTTTCAGCCTTAAACATCGGAACAAAATCGTGATACCCAAACTCTGAAGGACGTCCATAAGTTTCCAGGTGATGTTCATAGATATCACTCCCAAAATATTTATCATTCTTTTTGTGCATCAAGCGGGGATACCACTCAAAGCCAAAAGCCGGAACCGTATAAACGCCCCAATGAAAGTAAATGCCAAATTTATCGTTTTCCAGCCATTCAGGAGCAGACTCGTGCTGACTTAAGGACTCCCAGGTTGGTTCAAAATGAATCTCTTTAGATTCCTCCTGTTTCTTAGTTTTACAACTAAACGAAGCAATACTGAAAAACACGATTAATAGTATCAATCTCATAATTCGTCTTATTCTCTTGATTTATTATTTGAGTTGAAAATCAATTCTTTGTATTCAATCAAGTCAAATAAAAAACGACGACACACGAAGTTAACACAGACTTGAATTGGCAAAAAGAACTACTTGTTGGATAAATAATTCCTATAGCTCTGGGAGAATCTAAATGGGGTTGAAACCTGCGGCAAGATGCGTTAAGACAGGTCTTCCATACGTATGTCTGATATTGGATTCAAAATATGCACAATAACAAACAAGAAATGTAAATGGAGGAAGCATTAATGCTTCCTCCATTCTATAATCTATTCAGCTGATACATTATCTGGATTTTGAACTAACGCAGGATTCGAATCTAAATCGTACTGAGGTATTTTAAATAAGAAGTCCTTTGATGGAACAAACTCCAATGGAGCATCCACATACATATAGATTCCTTCATCATTTCCCCATTCTACGTGCTTCTTAACGTTCTCTCCGATTCTATCAGTTCGTATTTCATCAAAATACAGGAGACCTTCCCCAACAAATTCCCATCCTCTTTCACGGTAGATTGAGTCTGCGAACTGTTCTTTAGTTAAGTTGGCAGGCAAATCATCTAAGTCTGCGCGATTACGAACATCATTAACTGCTTTGTAAGCAGAAGCCGTTGGTCCATTTAGCTCATTTTCTGCCTCCGCATAGTTTAATAAGACATCAGCGTAGCGAATAACATATGAAGTTGCTTGTGGCTTTTTCAAGGTTGCTGATTCTGGTGTTCGATCGTAAAACTTAAGGTTTCCAGGACTTGCTGTTTTCCAACCTCTGGAGCCTGGATAGAAACCTTTGTCCTCAGGAACGAAAACCAGCGTATCTAAAATATGGCTTGGATTTCCTTTCTCAGTAGTATTGAAACGAGTCAGGAAACTTCCTTCTTTACGGGCATCCGTGTCACTGTATGATAAGTAGTGCGAAATTGAAGGTCCGAAACGACGATACATATAACAACCAAGCGTGTATTCAGTAATATTCACTCCAAACATGGTATGTGTATTATTGTACTCACTGTCAACCCCACCATATTGGATTTCAAAAACAGATTCCATTCCGTTTTTATTATTTGTGTTCCACCAATACCACAAGTCCTTAAAATCAGGTTCAAGTGCATATTCGGCAGATTGTATTACCGCTTCGGTATAATCTTTAGCTTTCTGAAAGTAAGTTTCATCACCGGTCATGCCTCCTCTTGTTAAATAAACATCGCCAAGCAATGACTGTGCAGCACCCTTAGAAGCTCTCCAAATATCATTTGCATCATATTCTGATTTCGTAGGTAAGTTTTCTATTGCATATTCCAAATCTTTAATAATATATGTATAGGTTTCATCAACCGACTTTCGGGGAATCTCAAGTCCTTCGAGTCCTTCTGTAAATGACTCTGGAATAGGAAGTCCTCCGTATAAGCGAACAAGATTGAAATAAGTTGCAGCCCTCATGAATCGAGCTTCGGCAAAAAACCTTGCTTTTAGGCTTTCATCCATTTCAACATCAGCTCCCCGACCAATAACTAAATTTGCACGGTTAATAATATCATAGGCATCATCCCAATTTGTGATAACCATTTTATCAGCATTATTTACATCATTCCACACATTCCAGAGGTGCATGTTGTCCTTTGCATATGCTGGTGATCCAAATTCGGTCCTCACTTCCAGGTACATGATGTATTTATAATAGCCATTGAACTCTCGTTGATAGCCATCATAAACACCTACCAGTGCACGACCAAGTTCCTCTCCATTGTTGTAGTAATTGTTTGGAGACAAAAAGGTGTAGGGTTCTTCAGTTAAGTCTGTACACTGAGAAAATATAAGCACTGTACAACTTAAAATTATATATCTAATTAATTTCATTGTTATGAGAATTTAAGGTTTAAAATTTAGCTCGGATTCCAAATATCATTGTTTTTGCATAAGGGAAATCAACCTTCCCGTTTTCGGGGTTGTAACCCCGATGGTTTGCGAAATTCAAATAGTTCTGTGCATTGACGTAAAAATTCAGATTACTTACCCAATTTAAATTTCTGATCATTGAAGAAAAGTCATAGCCAACTTTAATATTTTTGACGATAAAATAATTCCAATCTCCATTGGTACGGTCTGACAATGATATTTCCTGAGCACCCGCACGAGGGAATGTACCGGTTGGATTTTCTTCACTCCACATTCTGTCATAGGCATATCTTGTTGGCAGGTAATTTCTGTTCTGCACCTGGTTTTCTCCGAATGTTAAGTATCCCGTGTTTTCATCCTGTGCAGCAAGACCTGTTGCGCCTTGACCATATATATCCAAACTTAGATTTTTATATGCCAGGGAAGTTGAAACACCATAAAAGAAATCAGGCTCAGTTGAACCAATATTAATGTAGTCTTCACTATTGATGCTCTTGTCATCATTTTTATCGATGTACATTTCTTCACCTAACTCGGCAGACGATCGAATGGTCTGGTAAGCCGTAAGTTGATCCTGTGTTGTAATAATTCCGGCAGACTCGCGAGCCCACAGGCTATTTACTGCTTCACCAACGATCAGATAGCGAGCAATACCTCCTGTAGATGAACCTAAATTAATTTTTTCAACATCGCCATAAAGTTCAACAACTTCATTTTTGTTACTGGAGACATTAGTTGTCACATCCCATTTAAATTCAGAATCGATGATTCGAGCATGAGCTGTCAGTTCAAGTCCAACATTTTTTACTTCACCAATATTCTTCAACATACTTGAATAACCAGACGTTGTAGGAATGGGTACATTATATAACAAATCAGAGGTTTGGCGAGAGTAATAATCCAAATTCAAATCCAATCGGTTCCAAAAGCCAACATCTACTCCGACATTGTACTGAATATTACGTTCCCATTTCAAATCCGGGTTACCAATGGTTTCAGCAAATCCTAGAATTGGGACACCATCAAACACATAATAGGCAGTGCTTAAAGAAGCAAGTGATTGATAATCACCAATTTCCTGGTTTCCTGTAACACCATAACTGGTTCTCAACTTCAGGTTAGTAATGGTTTCATTCCCGGCTAAAAATGGCTCCTGAGTAACTCTCCAACCAAATCCTACTGATGGAAAAAATCCCCATTTGTTGTTTTTTCCGAATCTGGAAGAGCCATCATATCTTCCTGTAACGGTTAGTAAATATTTATCATCATAAGAATATGAAGCTCTGGCTGTCCATGAAATCAGTCGATTTGAAAATTTATCAGAGTTAATAGAAATACTCTCAATACTTGCATAGGACATATCATTTGCGCCAGTTGCATCATTCAGAAATCCAGAGCCGCTGGTTTCCAGATCTTCATAAACGTATTCCTGCCATGAGTATACACCAGTAGCTGTCAAACGGTGCTTATCCCAAGTATTCGAATAAGTCAGGATGTTATCAGTTAACCGACTTGTTTTTCTCCGATAGGTTTGTCCACCAGTACCTGTGCTTCCAGATCCAATACCGGCACTTGATTTAGACGTATAATATTCGTATTGCTTTTCGTTGGCAATATCAACCCCGAAATTTGTCTTGAACGTTACATTCTTAACAGGAGTAAATAAAGCATAGACATCTCCAAGTAACCGATCAGCACTCAGCTCGTTTGTTACTTCCGACGCTTCTGCAACCGGATTCCAGGTACCTTCGAAATAAGAGCTGATTGAAGGATCTTCAGTGGCATAATACCAGCTTCCATCAGGGTTTTTAACAGGCACAGTTGGCCAACCGTAACGGAAAATATTACCTGTTGGGTTGTCGCGAACATCTCGTTGCGACCTGCCCACTTGCATGTGAGTTCCAACAGTCAACCAGGGTTTAAATTCATGGTCTAAATTTACACGCACAGTAAACTTCTCAAAGCCAGAAGCTTCAACCATCCCATCCTGCGAAAAGATATTACCTGACAGCATATAAGATGTTTTATCCTTTCCTCCACTGAATGCTACAGAATAGTTTTGCACCTTGGAAGAGTTCCTGATAATTTTATCGTGCCAGTCAACATTATATGAAGGAGCTGGATTAGACGAAGAATAAACCGGAGTTCCATTTGAATAGGTATAAGCATCATTAATAAAATTAACGAAATCTTCCCTTCCTAGCATTTCAGGCACCCTTGCAGGAGTTGCAATTCCCAACGATCCGCTTACCTCCAGATTATTTTGTCCTCTTTTCCCTTTTTTAGTTGTAATCAAAATAACACCGTTCGCTCCTCTCGATCCGTAAATAGCAGCAGATGAGGCATCTTTTAATATCTCCATTGATTCAATATCGTTGCTGCTAATATCATTCAGATTATTATTTACCAAAGGAAATCCATCCACAACAATGAGTGGTTCGTTTCCAGCAGTAATTGACCCACTGCCACGAATTCGAATAGTTGGTGAAGATCCGGGAGAAGCATCGGCATTTATTACTGCAACTCCAGATGCTCTACCTTGCAATGCTTCGATTGGGTTTGACGCAGAAACACTAATCAAATCTTCAGCCTTAACCTGAGTAATTGAGCCTGTCAGGTCACTTTTCTTCATGGTTCCATACCCTACTGCTACCACCTCTTCAAGCCCAATGGTATCATCATACATAACCACATTGTTGGCATTCGAAACGCTTACCTTCTGCGTTTGCATTCCGATGAATGAAAACATCAGAAACTCAGCATCAGCTGGGACTTCCAATTCATAACTTCCGTCCAGTGCAGATATCGTTCCTGTTTGTGTCCCTTCAATTACGATAGTCACACCAGGAAGAGGATTTCCAGCATCATCTGTTACAACTCCTCGTATTTTACGAGCCTGTCCGATGTTAGTAACACCATCTGTTCGGTTAACCACAATTGTTCTTCCAATAACCTGATAGTTATACTTATCCACATCCAGAAGTCGGGTCATCACATCCTCAATTGAAGCATCATTAAACTCAACTGTATATTGCTTATTCATATCCAGCTGGTCGCTTTTGAAGAAGAATCCGTAATCGGAAACTCTCTCAATTTCGTTAAAAACATCGATAATACTATTGTTCTCAATTTTGAGACTAATGCGTGTGCCCTGCGAATAGGAGCCTGACGCGATAGAAACAAAACTAAGAAAAAGTAGAAAAGCAGTTAGTTTCATAACAATTAGAAATTTCATTATCCCGGACCTTATTGGCACAGGAGAAAATAGATTTTTTTTCATAATTTTGGAATGTTTATAGTTAATACTCAATAGGTTTTCACAGAAAGCTTATTGAACTATTCTAAACCGGGTTGGATGCCGCCTTCCCGGTTTACTTATTTTCAACAAGTATCCCTCTCTGAGAGCCTAGTAAATGATTATTTCATCGGGTTCATATGGTTTGTTATTTATTTGATATTGAATGTTAGTTGTTAGTTTCAACATTTTTAAAACATAAGCTACAGTTGTCGTTTTATCAATAGCGCCCGAGTAACGGAAATCCTTCAATTGTTTATCCTCAAACCGGAACTTCACATCATACCAATTTTCGAGTTCATGACAAATATCTTCCAAACGTTTATCTCTAAACGCAAATTTCCCATCAATCCACGCTGAAATAAGTTCCACATCAACATTCTTTATATTGAGGCTTTTATCGCTTTTCAGATAGGTTGCGTTTTCCCCGGGTTTCAGTCTTGTGATTGCCGCATTATTACTTTTCAGAATATCGACAGCTCCTTCCATCAAAGTAGTTTCTATAAAGTCATCATCTGGATAAGCTTTTACATTAAATGAAGTTCCGATATCCTTTATTTTCAAATCACCTACATTCACTAATAATCCGTGCTTATCAGAGTTCTTAACTTCAAAGTAAGCTTCTCCTTTAAGTTCGATATTTCTTGTTCCCTCTTGATCTTCTGAAAAGATAATTTCAGTTTCTGAATTCAGCCACACAACGGTTCCATCATCCAACTCAAAATGAGCCATACTTCCTTTTTCTGCGCTAAACTTTTGAACCAAATGGTTACTTGCTTGATCTGAATTTAATAGCAGGTAGGAGGAAAGACTACCTAATCCGATCAAAAGAATAGCAATAGCAGCATAGCGCAACAAACTAAAGAGTTTTCGCGAAGGTTTGTTATCTTGTACTTGATGATTGGTTTTTGACCAAAATTTAGCAAACTCCTGATCAACCGTTTGCTCTGGAATTTTATTATTTGCAGCAGTTATAACCCATAGCTCTTTGGTTTTCAAAAATAACTCCCGCTCGTCCTTATCTTCTGCAAGTAAACGATAGTAAGTTTCTTTCTCTGCTTCAGATGCCCGACCTGTAAGTATTTTTGAGATAAAATCCTTGTCCATTATTGTGATTCGTTTATTACTAAACAATCCAATAACAGTAACCCCTAACCGAATTTTGATATTTTATTGAAAAAGGATTGAGATTAATAATGGGAGATAATCTTTTAGCGCCACTCTCAGACTTTTAAGCGCTTTTGTCATATGAGCTTCAACTGTCTTCTCTGATATATTCAGCTTTTCTGCAATCTCCGTATTTTTAAAGCCCTCATAACGACTCATGCAAAATACCTTGCGGCAGTGCTCTGGTAAATTACTTACAGCCTCCTCAATTTTATTCTTCAACTCTTCAATCTCCATGTAGTCAAAAGACATGCGAGATAAAGATTCATACTGTAACTCCAACTCCCTTTGCTTGATGTTGTTGTTGTGATTATTGACGATCTGCTTCCGTTTTATCTGGTTCAGGCAACCATTTTTGACCAACGTATACAGGTAGTTCTTCAAGTTGGAATTATCCTTGAGCTGACCTTTTATTTCCCAAAGCTTTAAAAAGGCATTCTGCACAATTTCCTTTGCATCATCGGCATCATCAAGGTACTGATAAGCTAAGTTAAATAACATCGAATAATATTGGTGATAAAGATGCCGATAGGTCTCTTTAACACCATTACGTAAATTTACTATTTCTAGATTTACACCTGCCATTAGCCTTTATTGATTGTTATCCTACGAATCTATTCAAATAGGAACCAGCTGATTAATAAACAACCATCAGTTGTTCAACTCCAGAAGCTCCTTTTCGGATAGCCGATCATCGTGCCAACTGCAGCCAAACGCTCATATCGCACTTACCTCGATTATCCCAGGCATAATAAGGAATTAGCGTGATTGGAACATTCCGGAGCTCCTTTGCCGATATTTTTCGATATAACTTGTCCTGATCCCAATCTGCTTCGCGCACCAATTCAGCTTTCCCCTTTAGAGCGACTAGCTGGCTGTTGGCTATTTCAGTTTTCTCGGGGGTGAATGTTTGTTCCGGAGAAATAGCGACTTGAAACAGATCAACACCTTCGGGCAAATCGACCGATTCAAGACAATAAACTACCGGTCCTCTTTGCACAGCAACCTGATTTCTGGTTTCTTCAACCAAGGGATTAGCCTCGATAAAACTAACCGGCATAGCCAATTTGATTTGAATGACATCTCCCTTTTTCCAGTTTCTTGCTATTTCCTGATAGGTTCCTGAAATAGCGTCGGTATCAATACGAGTTCCATTTATTACGATTTCGGACTGATCGCACCACGAAGGGATGCGAATATGAAATGGCAAATCTCCTTTGGGAGCTTTAGTAATTTTCAGGGTGACATCGCCACTCCATGGATAGTCCGTAATTTGTTCCAGCTCCAACTTTGAGCCATCTTTCAATTCTGTCTTCAAATGGTTGCCGGCATAAAAATTAATCCAAAGTCCATCGTCAGACATGCTATACAGGTAATTGTGAATTTCTGCAACTGTACGAATCGTATTCGGCGGACAGCAATTGCAATATCCGATGTATTCTTCACGATCCTTTGACCAGCGAAGTTCAAAAGGTAAATCGCTTGAAACTGCCAGCGGATTGGTATAGAAATAACGCTCACCGTCCAAGCTAACTCCGGCTAATAAACTATTGTACATCACTTGCTCCATAATATCAGCATACTCAGCCTGTCCGGTGGCCAAAAGCATTCGCCAGTTCCAAAGCAGGTTTCCAATATTAGCGCATGATTCGTTATGTGCCGAAAAGTTAGGCAGCTCATAGTCTTGGCCATAGGCTTGATGCACCTGTTGAATTGAAGGTTGATCGTAGGTTGTACCGTTTGGAGAAACGCCATCATACAGAGCCCCGCAGGCTCCTGTAATGTACAGCTTAGTTTCTACCAAATCATGCCAAATAGCATCCAGCGCATTCATTAACGACTCATCACCTGTTTCAGCATAAACATCGGCAACACCGGCGTATAAATAATTTGCACGCACTGCATGACCAATTGCTTTTGTCTGCTGACGAAATGGAATACGATCCTGATTATGATCGTGTCCGTCTTCAACCATGGCACGAATATCGATTAAGCCTTGAGCTAGCTCTAAATATTTTGGATCACCCGTTGTTCGGTACATTTCAGTTACACCCATATAGTGCGAAGGACAAATGGCATTCAACGCCAGCTCTTTCTTATTTCGTTGATAAAAATCGTATAAAAAATCGGTGGCTTTAATGGCTATATCCAGCAAACTTCGCTTTCCGGTTAATCGATAATGAATGCATCCAGCAGTCATCAAATGGCCCATATTGTAGGTCTCAAAATCAAGTCGCTCTGCAAACTCATTCTTTTGGCCTTCGTTTCCTAACTGCTCAATCACAACAGGCGTGTGAATATAACCGTCCTCGCGCTGAGTTTTTCCAATAATATCAATGATCGAGTCAATCTCATGTTCCAGTTCTTCTTCCTGATTCATGGAATAAACCACAATCAAAGCTTCCAGTATTTTATAAAAATCACCATCATGAAACGGAGGACCAACATGCTCCCCCTCTTTCAAGCCGGCAGCAATCTCAAAGTTGGCAAAGCCATGGCTAATCGAGTCATTCATATACATGCCCATCATGTGCGGAACCATACTTTGTTCGCAAACACGAAAACGCTCAGCCCAAAATCCATCCGTCCAATTTACATCGGTTAAGTTAACCGGAGTAAGTTTTGCATGCGGGCTTTTTGATGTATTGACCAAACTCTTTTCCTGAGCTGATAATTGAAATACGAACAAGATCATCAGGCTCAAAAAACCGCTTCTTCTCATTATTTTATTCATCGCCATTTCCTTTCATTTTGAACATTCAAATTTATAGTCACCAGAACCAATTTCCAGCAACAGTCTGCCATCCTCAAATCCCATTATTTCAATCTCTTGAATTTGATCGACCGGAATTCCACCTTCTTTCAATTTTGAAAAATCAGCTCCGGGTATTTCAATTAATGCTTTCGTATTAACTGGTACTTTCACGTTCAATTTAAACGTGTTGTCGTCTTGCTCCCAATGGCTGAGAATTTCGCCATACATAGAATGATATTTTGCCTTAGCAAAGGTCAATTCTTCGGTTGGATAAGGTTTTATATTAAATTGCTTGTATGCCGGAACCCTTGTGTCCAATTTTAAACCTGCCACCGACGAATAAAGCCACTCTCCCACTGCACCATAGGCGTAATGGTTAAACGAATTCATACCAACATCCTGAAAACTTCCATCGGGCTTAATGCCATCCCAACGTTCCCAAATAGTTGTAGCACCTTTGGTAACTGCATACAACCAAGAAGGGTACCGCTTATTGAACAGCAATTTGTACGCTATTTCGGGATAGCCGGAATCGGTCAACGCCTGACAAAGCATTGGAGTTCCTAAAAACCCGGTTGTTAAATGCCCAAAATGATTGACATCATCCACCAGACGTTTGGCGGCTGTCTCCACCAAATTATCCGGGATTAAACCAAATGACAATGCCAAGACATAAGCAGCTTGCGTATTGGAAGTCAATCGGCCTGTCTGCGTCATAAACTCAGTTTGAAAGGCTGCTTTTATCTTTGGTCGTAATTCGGCATAACGATCGGCATCAGCGGTCTTTTCCAGAATCGTTGCAATTAGTTGCATCAATCCGGTTGTGTAATAAAAGTAGGCTGTAGCCACTAAATCTTTATCGGTGTGCGCGCCTGCATACCCATAATCAGGCGCATTATAGTAGTACGAATAGTATTCGGCAAATGAAAGCCAATCGCCAAAATGAAATACAGTATCGTATAAATAGCGGTCGCCCGACTCTTTGATCATGTATTCTTCCCAAGCTTTCATGGATTCGTATTGCTCTTCCAAAATCCGTTGATCACCATAAACCTGATAAACGATCCATGGAATAATCACGGCAGCATCAGCCCAGCCAGTTGCGCCAAATCCGTCGGACCAGCCGGTACCTCCACCATCTTCAATTACATTTGGAACAACCCAGGGAACACTGCCATCTTCACGTTGATCCGCAATACAGTCTTTCATCCATTTGGTGTAAAAACTTGCGGCATCGCGGTTAAAGCAAGCAGTAGGCGCAAAAACCTGCGCATCGCCTGTCCAGCCCAGGCGTTCGTCACGCTGGGGGCAGTCGGTTGGAACATCCAGAAAGTTTCCACGGAGTCCCCAATCTATATTTTTTTGTAGTCGATTTACCAGCGGATCGGAGCATTCAAACTCACCTGCCAGTGGCATATCCGAATGGACAACACGTCCTTCAATATCATCCAATGAAATATCTCCCGAATAATCGCTCACCCGTACATAGCGGAATCCGTGAAAAGTAAAATGAGGCTCGAATTCTTCAACACCATCGCCTCTGAAGATGTAGGTATCTTCAGCCTTTGCGGCTCGCAGGTTATCGGTATAAAAATTGCCTTCCGGATCCAGTACTTCCGCATGATGCAATGTAATTTGATCTCCCGCATTTCCTTTCAACCGGAAACGCACCCAGCCCACGATATTTTGACCCAAATCAAAAACCAACTCACCTTTCGGAGTGATGATCTTTTCAATCGGCTTGATGGTTTCGGTAATACGAACCGGAACACCTTCGGAAGAAACAAGATTTGTAACTCCGTATTCTTTAATAGTGACTCCGAACCAGTTTTGATCATCAAAGCCAGGCTTGTCCCATGCTTCATTTTCCAGACGGGCATCGTAAGTTTCACCATGATAGATATCCGATTTTAGAATTGCCCCCGTGTTCGATTTCCAACTATCGTCGGTTACAATCATTTCATGGCTTCCATCTTCGTAATCAATTCGAATTTGGCAAAGTAAAGCCAGCTTTTCGCCGTACAAATTTTTGTTTCCCTGCCATACCAAATAGCCCCGATACCAGCCGTCGCCCAAGACAACGCCAATGGCATTCTTGCCGAAAATCAGTTGCTCGGTAACATCGTAAGTTTGGTATTGCAATCGCTGTTCGTAACTGGTCCAACCGGGTGTAAACAAATCCTCGCTTACTTTCTCACCATTCAACGACAATTCGTACAATCCGTGACAAGTCAGGTAGGCAGTTGCCTTCGCAATATTTTTTTTAAGTTGAAATTCTTTCCGCAAATAAGGTGAGGGTGTCGAATCCGAGGGATTCTCCTTGTAGGCAGGTTCTATCCATTGAGCTTTCCAATCATCATTATTGAACAGTCCCATTTCCCAAAATGCCGGGACACTCCACTCTGATTCTTCCTTGTAATTGTTCCACACTTTAACGGTCCAGTAAACCCGCTGACCCGACTGAAGTTCCAGCCCACCATATTCAACATGAATAGACTGATCTGAGTCAATTCTTCCTGAATTCCAGATCAACTTGCTTTCATCCTGAAGATCAAGCTCAGAAGCTGCACATTTCACTTGATAAGCGTTCTGAGAAACATTTCTTTTCTCATCAATTATTTCCCAGCTTAAGCGAGGGCTACAGGCTTTCAAGCCAACAGGATTGCTTTTATATTCCGTCTTTAGGTTCGTTACGTTCAAATCTTATTTTTTAACTTTTGGTTACTTTTCTTTTATTCTGTTTTACTGAATAAATTTCTAAACACAATTATCAACTCCGCTCTTTTGCAATCTGTTCCAGCGATTTTCCGGAAGTATCAGGCATGAAAAAGAAACCAACAGCTCCACTTATTATGAGAAAGAAGGTTAGCAAGCCCGCCACCGGCTTTATCCCCACATTTGCCAACGCAGGAACAAAGAAACTCCAAACCCCCAGTAAAGTCCGACTAACTCCAAAGGTTAATCCCTGAGCTGTTCCGCGGAAAATAGTTGGAAAAATCTCCTGGCTAAACACTTTATAAAAGGCCTCACCGGCTAAAGCCGCACCTGAAGAAAACATCAGAATATTTAGAATAATAACCGGTATGGTAAACGGTAAAAAAAGTAATAAACCATAGGCCACAACCTGCATAATGGCACCAACGGCCCAAATGGTTTTTCGCGTCTTAAAACTCCGATCTGAGTGGGGCATAAAAACAACTAGCGTAACGATAATAAATATCATAAACCCTGCACTTGATAACCCAACACTCATGGCCTGACTTCCTGCTCCAAGTGTTTTAATGATATATGGATTAAAAATCCCGGCAGTACCTGCAGCTAAGTTCCAAAAAAGATAAATAATGACTGTATAAGCCAAACCTTTTAAGTTAGAACCTGAAAATAGCGTCTTTAATTTAACTTTAGTCGCTTTTGCCGCCACCTGCCAACGGGATGACTCTACCAAATCCCGACGTAAATACCAAGTAATCATGGACATAACAAAAAGATGAAGGAATACCAGTCGAATTCCAAGAACTCCAAGATCCGCAAGAAACATAGCCATCCAGAGCACAACCACAGGTCCAAATCCCCAAGCAACTTGAGTAAGGCCTAACAATTTCCCTCTTGCTTTATCTGGAGCAGCTTCACCAACATAGGAAAGTGATGTTGGCACATCAGCCCCAACGGCCACGCCAATAATAAAGGTACCTAAAAACAACATGACCGGATTCATTGTAAAAACAATTAAAAGAATCCCTAAAGCATACACAAGCAGGTCAATCTGATAAATACGCTTACGACCAAGCTTATCACCAAGTCTACCTCCAATAAAAGCACCTATAGCACATCCTACAGCATTTGGGCCAATCGCAGCAAGTAAGCCAATTGCATTATTCGATAAATCAAGATAAGATTGAAACAGTGATAGTCCTGCTCCCAATGCAACGATGGATCCGGCATCAAGATAAGAAGCCATTCCAGCTAGAAGCGAAGCTTTCCATTGCTCTCTTGTTATTTTATCTACATCTGGAGCATCGCTCAATTTATTTTCCGATAACCCATTCATATTTTGTTCCTTCATACAAAAATTTGTTAGTGTTTAGTAACTCTACTATTAGTACAATAGCATTATCCCATGTGATTTTTTTTCTAAAATAACTTCCCTGTCGCGATCATATTCATACAACGAATCAAGCCGATCTATAAGAGTTGAATTTGCGCCTTCAACTGCAGGCTGAGGATTAGTCTGCATAATTCATTCAATATTAGTTAGGTTTATTTTCTATTTCTATTCTCACTCATTCCAGTTTGCCAAAAACAACTGCCAAAATACACAAAAAATAAGAAATCACTTAATCTTAGCTTTCGTTTTTTTTCTTTTATTTTCGTTTTAATATAATAAACTGAACGATAATCTTGCATTTAGAAAAAGAATGAAAAAAACATTCCCTGTTAAAAGCACACACTAAGCCCGCAAGAAACCCTTCATCTAGTTGCAAATCAACAACATTGTACAAAACCTTAGGATCGTTAGCCCTGCATGCTTCCATAAGCAATCACACAAAAAGAAGAAACTAAAACCAAAAGAGCGATCACCAACAAAATATAGGTGTTGCGATTTACGTTTTTCCATTCCTTCATAATTACACCAATAATATAACTAAAGAAGATGAGCATAGACATGTGAAGCACCCAACTGGCAAATTGAAATTTTCCCATATTCACATGTCCCAGTCCGTAAAAGAAAAATTGCAAAAACCACAGAGATCCGGCCAAAGCCGACCACAATATATTTTTCGTAATAATGCTACTTTTCAGTCCGCTTTTAGTTGTAAATTCTTTTAACGTTTTTTTTCGCACACCCAGCACGATAAACCAAATTACATTCACCACCCAGCATCCGGCTGTTGAAACAATTAATTTGGCATTTCCCTCGAAATGACCAGCTCCGTGTTCCGCAGCCATATCGGCAATGGGTTGTCCAAATTCCAATGAAATATTAAATACCCCTGAAAGAACTCCCGCAATTATTGTTAAAACCAAACCAATCAACATATTGGATCTTTTCAATCCTCCTTGCGCCATAGTCATTTCGTGCTCTCTTCGAAAACCGGCCCAGCCACATCCGGCCACACCCAGTATCGAAATAACCATACCAACCAGAACAACCATACCACCGGGAGCTGTGAAGTATTCGACTAATCCGCCGAAGATCATCAAAGGCAAAATAGTTCCCACGATAGCTGAAATACCGATAGCCAGCGTATAAGTTAATGAATAGCCAATATACTGTATAGAAACACCAAACGACATACTGCCAAAGCCATACGCAGCACCCAAAAGAAAAGCAGCCCAAATTGGCTTTGAGGGAGCGTGCTTTAAAATGAAGAAGAAATCAGGAACCGTAATTACACCAATAAGTATGGGCATTAAAATCCAGGCAAACAAGCCTTGTACTAGCCAGAAAGTTCCCCAGGACCAATTTTTTGTTTTCTGAAAAGGAACATAGCATGATGAGGCAGACACGCCTCCGATGGCGTGCAGCATTGTTCCGATTATCGGGCTGGTTGGTACCATAGTTTAAGTTCTTTAGTCTGTTAGTTGTTTATTCAATCCAAATGAAATATTTCTTCCATCTCGCTCCAAAACTCTCCGGGGCTTCGATTTTCCAGAGGGCTCATTAGCGGTTTCACCACATCCCACCAACGCTGTGTTTCTTCATCAGCGGCCATTTTTGCCATATCGGTATCAAAATCATCTCCCGCATATTCGAAATAAGCGAACAGGTAGTCATCGCGAAAAAAGATGGAATAGTTTTCTAAATTACACTCTTTGATTTTTGCCAACACTCCCGGCCACACATTCGCGTGCTGCCGGATATATTCTTCAGAACCTTCTGGTTTTAACCGAATCATTTGTCCAAAGCGTCTGTTCATTTCGTTTTATTGATTGAGTTAAACATGGCTTGAATATTTACAGGTGGAATATCGGGTAATATGGCTTCATGACTTGGCGAGATGACCAAACCGGTCGGAAATAAGCGTTTCAGTTCTTCAACTTTTCCGGCCACCAACTTTGCATCTCCTTTAACAAGCAAGTACTGGGCATCGACTCCACCACAAAAAGCAATTTTTCCGTAGTAGTGCTCTTTCAGATGTGCGGCATCCATATCGGCAGCCAAGGCTTGAATGGGGTGAATAACATCGACTCCCAATTCAATTAAATCATCAATAATTGGAAAAATAGAACCACAGGAATGATGAATAACTTTCAGCCCGTAACTTTTCGCCTGATCAATCAACTTTTTAGTTCCCGGAAAAACATGTGTTCGTAGTAATTCAGGATCGACCATCAAACCGGTTTGACTGCCAAAATCATTGCCAATCAAAACAGCGTCCAAATATCCTTTTGTGGCTTCGTAGAAAATCTCATTGGCTTTAAGGTAAAAATCAGTAATCCGGTCAATCACAGCCTGAAACATATCCGGAGCCATTAACATGGTCATCAGCGCCTGTTCCATTCCGAAAGCTGAACAAGCATCCTGGAAATGGGCACTCCACATCACCCCCATTCGCACGTAATCCGGATCAACAGCCTTCACCCGTCTCAGCGATTCTTCCCGATCAAGGTATTTTACCGGATCAGGCCAATCAAATTTATCGACATCGGCCGGATCGGTATAATCCTCAAAAAAGCCGGGAGCCGTCAGAGTTCGCTCATCGGGCGAATCCAAATGATCAACCTTGGCAAACTTAAAAGCACAGGCGATATGGTTCGAGGGCTCGTAATTGTATGGCACTTCAATAGGATAAACATCATCGTCAATCTTTGTACGCAAATCATCAATTGACTTTACCTCAAAGTGTGTGGTCAATGCGTTTTCAGCCTGAGGCACCGGCAATCCCAGCCACGATGCCGGACGATCAACTGGCCCATAGCTGATCGTGGCTAAAAAGCGTTCTTTGTGCGTTAGTTTCATTCAATTAGTTATTTATTGGTTTCGTAGCAATTAACGACATCTGCAGTTCTGCTTTCAGGAAAAACTTTTAGCGATTCAATTTCTCCCTTTTTCAAAACGACTTCTATTGTTGTTTGATCCGGAGCATGCAGTTTGAAATGCACATCCCATTCTTTGGGCCATGCAGGAAATAAGTAGATTTTATCATCCACGGTTTGCATCAGCATTTCCTGAACACCAATCATGCCCGATCCGCCCCAATTGTGGTCGGGAACCCAATCGAATCCGGGCCCCCAGAAAGCAGGAAATCGCCTGCCGGAATCTTTCATTTTCGCAACACACAAATCTGCCGCGTCATCAGTCAATCCCATTCGAGCAGCAAAAATCACGTCTTGCTTCCATCCTACATGACTGCGGAATTTGATCGCATCAGGATCATATTTCCACGTGTTGATGGCAACTTCCAGATTGGGTTTGCCAACGCCATACATACCCCACGGATAAACCGGATATAATTGCGGAACTTCGGTATTATTCACCCGCTCCCACAACTTAGCCGGAGCAATAGTTTGATGGCCTTCATGCTCCGTAAAACTGATTGGAGGAATCCGATTCAGCATCGCCTTCCATCTTTCACGATCAATTTGGTCATCATATTTATTGGGCAATGCAATCAAACGTTCCAGCACTATTTTCAAAGCGGCAACAGTGGTTGTCGAATTATAAGCCATTTTATACGTTTCGCAGGCCGACCCGGGATAAAGTACCAGATGACCACTTCCATCGAGTGTTTGACGCCCGCGCTGCATCGCCAAATATTGGTAGTGCTCGTCAAAAAACGTCAGACAACTCTTGATCAAAGGCAGATATTCTGAGATGTCATTTCCATTATATCGAGCGGTCTCCAATATCATAAAACAAAATTCGAGCGAGGTATCGTACTGATATTCCAGCCAGGCATTGTATTGTCGTCCTTTCGGATAATCTTCAGGTCGATCCCAGTTATACTCGCTACCATTTGGCAGGCCAAAATTTTCTATTTGCTCGGTAAAACAAGCGCCATTGTGTCCCCAATAAAACTGGCTTCGCAAGGCCGCATTGTGCAGTAACCTCTTATAGAAATCGAACTGCGGTTTCATCAGCTCAAAATCGCCACTCTTAAGCATGGGGAAATACACCAGTCGTTGATTTTGGGCTGTAAAAGTTCCACCGCCCCAATTTCGAAAGTCGGGTGTAAAAGCACGTGTAGAGTCTGTAAAAACAGGATCGACGGTAAAAAGTCCGCCATTAAATTTTGTGGGATAATTGCCATAAGCATTGCACCCAAGCATATAACGAAACAACTGATAGTTTCGCCCGACCTGCCAAACCGTATCTGCTTCATCGGCATCACCTGAATTGACAAACACAAAACTTCGTTCCCAAAACTGCTGCCACCAGGCCGTTGTATTTTCAAAAGCAGTCTTCCGGTTATCACGAGCCTCCTTTTGCAATTGATCTATTTTCGAGCGCCATTCGCTGCGACTATCAGCAGTAGTCAGAAAAATTTCAATTTCATGCGACTTTGACGGTCGTTTGCTTTCCAAAACCCAGGATTTGAAATTCGTATTCTGATACCTTCCATTTTCATTCCCCGCAGCAATCATGTTCTCGCCAGTCATAAATCCGCCAAAAGTCAACCCGGCGATTGGATTATAAAGCGAATCTTTAACAGCTTCCATTCCTTGCTGTTTCACCGTCACATCAAAAACAGTCTCCGAATTATTCTGATGCATAAACTGCACGCCTCCATCTGAAAAGAGGATTTGATCAGCATAGGTTTTCAACCCTTCAGGGTTTACCCATTTGTAGGAATTTTGAAAATTCTCCAATTTCCGAAGAAAGCGATTCTGATACCGCCAACTTTCGTAATGAGCTTGTGCGTTGACTTTTTGAGAGGCATTAACCTCAACATGAACAACAGGCCGAAAGACATCAACCCAAATTGTCACGTCGGCTGCTACATCTCCTTTTTTAGCACTCAACGAAACATAGCCATCTTTCAAATGAAGTTCTTGTTTAAACACGCCTCCATCAAACGGATTGGGGGTCAATTTCAATCTGACCCGGCCAAGTTTCAAGAATGTATTATTCTCATCAAACGTACCACTTTTAGATAGGTAAAACAGCACATCGCCATCTTCCGACCACACATTCAACCCAATATCTCCACCTCCACACGGCATCGATTCAGAGGCATTTTCACTTGGTGTATTCCAAACCGCATTGTATTGCTTCAATTGACTTGGCTGAGCACTCACGCTTAACATTGCCAAAACACAACTTGTGATTATCAGTATTGAAAAGTAGGTCTTCATAGTTCAGATCGTTTTTTAATAACGGTGAAAAGATAAGATTATTGAATCATGGAATTTTCATTATTCACATTTTCTCACGCTTTCATTTTCTCACCGTCACCAGTCGTCGGTTCTGAATGAAGAAACAGGCAATCCATCAGTTCCATATAGTGTTCCTACAATAAAATCTTTAAAAGCATAGCGCACAGCAACCGGATTTTCAACTCGTGGAGAAGACACAATCACCGATTTTGTACGCAAAAAGACGTCGGCGGGATAAAACACTTTATTTTCTCCGGCAATTTCAAAACCAGTAAGCTCTTTGCCGAAGGTAGTCAACCCATTTGCTACATCTTTAAACGAAACAACAACCTGACTGCCTTTTACTTCGAAAGCATCATAAGCCGGGCTTTTGTAGCTAAAATCGGGTAAATCGTATGTTTCTCCCAAGGCCCATAAAGCAAGTCGTTCACCGCCTTCTTGTTTATGCATGGGGTGAATACTAGTCTCTTCGCCCACATCCATCAACACTGCCATTCCACTGTTGGGAATTTTATCCAATGCTTTTCGCTGGGCATCGCGCAAATAAGCCGAATTGTATTTCTCTTTGGCATCTTCGGAACTATAAAAAACCGAATAATCGAAAGGAGCGATCTGTGCGTAATAGAAAGGAAAATCGCCAATTCCCCATAATTCACGCCACTCGTTTACCATTGTTGGAAAGAGCTCCTCATAACGATCTGGTTCCTGATAGTTTGTTTCACCCTGATACCAAATACATCCTTTCATTCCATAGCCAATTACCGGATTCAGCATACCATTAAAAAGTACGGTCGGAGTGCGGTTGGGAACCGGAATAGTATCTCCGGGCGCAGGCACTTTGTTACCTTCAAATGCCACTGATGTTTCGGGGCTCATCCAAGCCTGAACACAGGAGCCGCCGTAGCTCACTTCAATTAATCCAACAGGCACATCCAGCATTTCATTGAGCAGCCGTCCGAAATAATAGCCTGTAGCACTAAAATTACGAATTGCTGCGGCATCGGCCACTTTCCATTTCGCTTCAAAATTTTCCTGAGCAACAGTTTGTGAACTACGTGGCACGGTGATTACACGAATATTCTCGTTATTTGATTTCAGAATATCCATATTGGAACCAAGCACCGGCTGCCCGCGAAAACCTTTCATGGGCATTTCCATATTCGACTGCCCCGAACACAACCAAACCTCGCCAATCAGAACATTCTCGATGGTTAATGCTTCACCATCACTAACGGTAATTTCATAAGGTCCTCCCGCTGCGGGTGTTTCCACCATCAACTTAAATTTACCATCCTTTGCCGCTTTTGCGGTATAGGATTTATCGTTCCACGAGTCGTTACGCTTACTTCCGATCGGGCATCAGCCCATCCCCAAATAGCAACTTCGGACTGCCGCTGCAACACCATGTGATCAGCAAATAAAGCGGACATTTTCACTTTGGCTTGCACTGAACTAAAAATGGCAACACAAGCAAAAAACAGGAGTAAGAGTTTACATGTAATTTTATTCATTTTGAAAATTTTGATATTGTATTTTTCCATTTTGACTGACTAATTTTTACCGGTCCAAACAAGCCGGCCGGCAGCAATGGACGGCCCTCCAATCGATAGGGAGCAGTTGTCCAGCTTACCCGTTCCTCTTCGGGCAAATCATGGTCACCAATCAGGCGATTTGCCCACGTGTTGGTCACTTCAATTTGCAAAATATTTTCGCCTTGCTTTAATGCATCATCAATCTGCAAACGAAATGGTGGAGTCCAGCTTACTCCAACATTTTTGCCGTTCAACTTCACTTCAGCGATGTTCGCAAAGTCTCCTAATTCAATCCAATAACTGGAATTCTCATCAATACTTCCTCCAAATTGAAAAACCTTGGAATAAGTTGCCGTGCCTGAATAATAGCGAATCCGGTTATCCTGATTTTTACTCCAATCGGTTAACCTTGAAAATGCGACTGTTTTTTCAGGGCCGCCAAAAGCCGGATCAAAATTCACCTGCCAAAAACCATCAATCGTTTCAATGGTTTCCGGTTCAATCCAGTTGTTACTACCTACCGTATTTTCTGAAGATATTCCTCCTTTAAAAACCACAAACAATGACTCATTTGGATTGAATTTATAGGTCACTTTTGTACGACCATTTTCATTCACCCAATTATTAACGTCAACTGTATCTCCAGTAACCGGATTAAAAATATTCGGTATTTTATTTTGAATGCGGAACGACAATTCCAGCACTCTTTTTTCGTCCAGCTGATTCGCAATGAAATAAATATCCTCATCGCCTTCAGTTCGGTGGTTCCAGGCCATCATTTTTGCGGCTTTATCTGCATGGCCAAAGGCTTGAAAATCCTTCTCAATTCCGACCAGATCAAACGAAGAAGCCCGATATGGTCCTTGTAAAATTCTCCCTTTGCCTTTTTCCCACATCTCAAATTGGCGCCCGTCCGCATCTGAAATCATTTTACGATCGCCACGAAACAGCTCTTCAATTATCGTTTTCAACTCCTCATCGTTCGACGATTCCGAAGTCACCCCAATTGTGCGGGTTGGCTTATCCATCATCAAAATAGTTGCTCCATCCTTGGCTAGTTGCAGTAACTTTTGTGCTACCTCAACACTCATTTGCTCACCACCGTGGGGAGCCATTTTACGATTACCCGGAATAACCAGCATTCCGTAATTTGCACCACCCGGCAACACAATCCGGCCATCTTCAACCTCCGCTAATCTCAATAAAGCGTCTTTATTGAAAGAATCATACGCGTAGCCATTCAGCGGATCAACCCATTCTTCAGGGTTCGCCATATTTTCTTGTGTGGTTACTCCCTGGGGACGCACCCATGTAGGAGTTCCTTCGTTTGCTAAACGGATTTGCTCAATCTCAACTCGTTCCTCACCCATAATTCCCGGCAAAATATCAACCAAACGATCCGGCAACAAAGCTCTTCTGGGAACTTCCTCTCCAGTAAACACGGCAATATCAACAACCGGGTTTCCTTTTTGCAACTGGCGTTGGCAATTAGTTAGGTAGGTGAAAAAAGCACGGCCGGGTTTCCACCAGGTTTGATCGCGTTGAAAGTACGTTCCAATCTTATCCAGAGTCATTCCGGGCTTTCGATCGAGCCAAGGATTATGCGCATAAACATGAGGAACAATCCGATTAATCCCCGCCGCAAAATTCCGATCAACAGTCGTTTTCATCATCCCCGGGTGCTCATCCCAGTCGAGTCGTATTTCAGTAAAACTTTCGGCCTGAATAATCTTTTTCCCATAAACATGGGCACCGGAAACAGCATCTAAAATATCGTTTGGCTTGTCGTGCGAAGGACTACGAAACCAGAACTCCCCCATCGGAATATCAACTTCTTTAAAGTGCAACATTCCATCGGTCACGCCCACCGGAGCAACACTTTCAGCTGCAAACAAACATCCTTTTGCATGAACTTCATCAACCAGCACCTTGTAAAAATTATCATTAAACAGTTCGGCAACCGTTTTCCGAACATCAGCCAAAACCCGTTCCGAAAAACCACTACTCTGAATGGCAACGCCAGCCATGAGAGGTAAACAGGTCGTAATATCGTAACCTCTGCGTTTTTTAAATTCATTCTGAAAAACCGGAGACCAATTCTGACTTCCACATTCCCAACTATCGATCAGAAAATTCTTCAATACTTTTGGCGCGAGTTCCGGCCCTATTTGTCGGAAAGCTTCACCAAACCAGTGATCAAAATGTAATCTCACCACTTCGGGATTAAACTTATCGCATTCCAAACCTTTTCCGGCACCGCCAACGTAGTTTTCATGACCGGTTGATGTGTGTCCCATCCGCAGGATCACCCATTTCCCATCAGGAACATTCCAATTCAAACGGCCATCAGCTTGTAGTGATTCGCTGATATTGATCAGTTGATCCTTTGGAATGCAGGCTGAAGCGGGTAATAGCCGATCGTCCGTTTTAGAGCTGATTCGCCAAATGCTTCCATTCTTTCCTTCAAACTGATGAATTTTAGCTTCTCCAGATAATTCCAGTCCTTTAATTCTGAGGGTTGGACTCCACTTGGCATCATCCAAATCCTCAGCACCCGGTTCAGAACCATCGGGATCATAAACAAAGCGAAAATAGCGAGCAGTTGCCGGCTCAATCGTTTGAGTGGCATCAGCATCTAAATCCAACCAACCAGCGCGCGGAGGTACCAAGCGGGTATGCCTTTTAAAATGAGTGCCGTCATTGCTCGTTTCAATAATCAAACGATTCGACTGGTAATTATTCCATCCGGTATTAATGACAACAGAACGACAGGTAAACGGCTCATCAAAAGCAAACTGAATCCAGCATGGTTCATCGGTTGAAAATTGGTTGTCATTGTTTTTTTCTGCCAAAAACTGAAGATCTTTCCCTTTTAAACTGGTGGTTACAACAGGGTGTAGATTATATGAACTCATCCCTGCCCCATCAACAGCCGGATAAGCAAACGTGGCTATATCTTCATAATAGCCTTCATACATTTCAGGTTGAGGCAACTTGTCATTAAAGATTTGCGAACCATCAACAACCGTATCAGCCCAAACGACTTTCTGCATCGACATTTCGGGTGTAATCCATGGACCACCGGCACAGGTGAAACCGTCAGTTCCGTTCATTCCTAATTCCAGACCCAAACGATCGGCCTCACTCATCGCATGTTTTATCATTCCCCACCATTCCGGAGATAAAGTCTCTACCGAAGGTTCAAATAAAGGGGGCTCAGTAACTCCGCGAATTGAAAATATATAAGCACCACCAAGTCCGGCACTTTTCATAGCTTCTAAGTCAGCCGTAATTCCTTCTTTCGAAATGGCTCCATGTATCCAGTGCCAAAAGACTAGTGATTTCGCATTTTCCGCTGCTGTTCGCTGCTCCAATATGGGTTTCTCCGTTGAAGAATAATTTGCACATCCCTGAAGCAGAATTGCGAGAATTGAAAAGATGACGACTTTATGAAGCTGTATGTTTTGCATATTTGATTTCAAAAGCTAGTTCAAAACTTAATTTTCCGGGCTGTTTGACTGAGTTTTTCAGCCTTTAGCTGCGTTGGCAACAAGTAAAAACTGTAAGCATATCGCTGAGCAGGTATTTGGTATTTCGCCAGTGGTGCCGCAACATCCGACCAGCTGTCGTTTCCTCCCACGCCCATTTGTATCAAATCAATATTGAGGGTAATAAAACCGGTATCTTTTAGTTCATTCGTGTGCTTGGCTTCGTTGATGTTTTGTTCGGTGTACGGCCACGCACTCATGCTTAGCAGACTATCGGCAACAACTAACAACCCATTGGATTGTCGATCGGATAAATACATCCAGCGAACATCGGTGCGGTTACCATTTTCCTGTGGCATCACGTAAGGTTCCATGAACAGCTCAATAGGCAACTGATAGATTTCCGCTGGAAAGCCTTGACGGCGATCGATGTAGTTTTCGTAAAGCCCGCGTCCGTACCAGGCAATCTGATCATAGCTTCTTTTAATTCCGCATTGCATGCCCACCTTTGGGAGATTAGGCAAACGATCAAGTGGCTTCAACAGGTAGTTCACCTTTACGACACCATCGCCATTAACCTGATAGTTCACGGTAACAGTTGCCTTACCATCAACAAGTGAGTAGATGGCTTCAATAGCGACCATACCCTCCGATTTTTTCTCGGCAGTTAACGATTTCAGGTCTGGGGTAGCTTCGTACCATTCTTTCAATTTCTCCTGCGGTTTCCATCCTCGTTCGTCATTATCGGTCAAAGGACGACTAAAGTTAGGAAGCAATGGATGATATATTTGCTCCACTTCTTTTAATTTGTATGAGGTGAGTGCTCCATTGGCTTTATCAATCAGCAACTGAAAATCATCTCCAAATACCGAAATTGACTGATCGTCTTGTTTCATCCGAACGGCGGAAAACTTCTTCGCCTTGGTTTGGGTTTGAGGGATGCCAGTCAATGCGAATTGGTTCGAAGCCACTTCAAACCCGGCTTGTGCCCATTCTGTTTTGTGTGAGAGTGAAAAATGAATATCCGCTAAATATTCCAGTCCGGCTTTAAATCTTGGTAAATAAGACGACAAGTCGATCAGCGTATCTTTGCCAGGAGCTAGATCAATGGTAGGTAGATCTACTGATTTAATAACGAGTCCATCTTCTCTTATTTTCAACTGAACATCATAAGCATCAGTTGATTTCACCGAGTTCCGATTCGTAACTTTAACCAATGCCTTTTCAGCGTCTACCAACTCACATTCAACAGGCTGATAAACGTGCTTGCACTCGTAAATGGCCGGTTTTGGTCGCCCGTTGGAAGCAACAATTCCATTGATGCAAAAATTGTTGTCGTTTAGCCGGGCACCAAAATCGCCTCCATAACCAAAAAATTGGTTGCCCAACGAATCTGTTTTCAATAATCCCTGATCTTTATAATCCCAGATACAACCGCCAATCATTCGTGGTTGAGAGCGAATTTGATCCCAAAATTCTTTCATATTACCCGTCGAGTTCCCCATTGAATGAGAATATTCGCACCAAAAAATCGGACGATTGTCTCCATTATCCTGATTAATTAAAAGCGGCCCGGTGTAAAGTGCCGGATACATGCGACTGATCATGTCAACGTAAGGTTCATCCAATGGTGTTTGAATACGGTGTGAATGATCTTTCGGATAATTGGGATCACCAAACGGGATGTAGCCCTCGGCATGCTGATCACCCATTGCCGGCTCGTAATGAATTGGGCGGGTAATATCAAAATCGCGTGCCCATGCCGCCATCGAAGCTGTAGCCGGGCCGCGGCCTGCTTCATTCCCAAGGCTCCAAAAAATGACGCTTGGGTGATTCTTATCTCGCTCAACCATTCGAACAACCCGCTGCATATGTGCATTCAGCCATTTCGGATCGTTGGCTAATTTTCCACCCAAACCGTGTGTTTCAAAATTGGCCTCGTCAATTACATAAAGTCCGTATTCATCGCACAAATCATATAAATACGGATCATTTGGATAATGGCTCGTCCGCACACAATTAAAGTTGAATTGCTTGATTTGTTCGATGTCTTTTTGAATATCTTCTCTTGTAAGTGCCTTTCCCTTCACCGGATCATGATCGTGCCGGTTGACTCCATACAAATAAGTGACCTTTCCGTTGATCAGCAACTTACTATCATCCTCAGCAAACTCAATTTCGCGAAAGCCAACTTTGCAACTTTTAGCTTCCAGCAAATTGCCATTATTATCTTTTAATGAAAGAACCAATGTATACAGATTTGGAACTTCAGCACTCCACTTCAGTGGATCTTCAACTTCAGTTTCCAGCATCCCAAACTTCACATTATCCAAGCGAGGATAGGCTTCTGTTAAAATCTCCTCAGCAGATTTTATTAGTGGTTGCTCAAGTACTTTATTGTTTTCAGGATCGTATAATTGCGCTTCGAGCTTGTAGCCTTCTACCGTGTCGCCGGTCAGGTTTTCCAAACGCGGACGGATGCTTAAAACCGCATCTTTATAATCCTCATCCAGATTGGTTTGATAATGAAAATCAGCGATTCGCAACTTAGGTTCGGCCAGCAATAACACTTCGCGCTGAATACCGCTTACATGCCAATGATCCTGATCCTCCAAATAAGCGCCGTCGCTCCATCGAATTACCTGAACCGACAGTCTGTTTTCACCTTCTTTTAAATAAGCCGAAATATTGAATTCGGAAGGGAGGAAGCTATCTTCGCCATAACCCAAAAATTGGCCGTTCACCCATACTTTGAAGGCCGAACTGACAGCGCCAAAGTGCAAGGTTACATTCATATCGTTCCAATCGTCAGGAACCGTAAATGTCCGTTGATACGAGCCGACTGCATTATAATCGTTCGGCACGTATGGCGGATTGACTGGACGAAAAGGATAAACCGAACTTTTGTAAACAGGTGCATCGTAACCTTTCAATTCCCAATTCGATGGCACATCTATTTTATCCCAACCCTCAACACGAGATTTGTAAAAATCGCTGGGCGCATCGGCTGGTTTTATAGCGAAATTGAAATCCCACTCCCCATTTAAATTGAGGTAACGGGAAGTTTGCTCCCGATCACCAACCACTGCTTCCGATGCAGTTTCAAAAGAATAGGACGTTGCACGAGCTAAATCTCTGTTTATCTCTGTAATCCGGGGATCTTCCCATGGTTTCGTGTTGTAAACATGCGGAACCGGAGGAATGGCTTCGGGCAATTTAATCAATCTTTGTGCGGAAGAATTTCCGGCGAAACTAAGAATTAAGCCAAACGCAAATATTGTAAATCGAATCATCATCAATAAGTTTTAAAAACCAAAAGCAAGAGTATCATCATCAACTAAAAATCTTGTCCATTGAGAATAACTCCTGTATTTTATCTATTTCAGTCAATTTCAGTCAAACATTCATCTTTAAAAGAAAATCCCCACCCCGGACGATCATGAGGTCGAGCCATGCCATTCTCGATAACCAATGGGTTATCAATTAATGGGTCGATCCAGTCAAATGACTCAGCTCCTGCACCGTTTGGTATGGTGCACAACAGGGGAATATCGTAATCTTTGTAATAATGCGGCAATACCGGAACGTTAAAGCTTCCAGCCAAGGCGGCGCTGTCGCGCCAAGATTCCACGCCGCCGAGCCGCAGGATATCCGGCTGCCAAATGTCGATTGCATTACGAACAAGCAATTCCCTGAGTGGAAGTGATGAATACTCACGCTCTCCCATGGCCAATGAAATACCCGCCTGATTCCTCAGCAATTGAAAACCTTGAAAATCGGTGTGGCTGATCGGTTCTTCAAACCAAGTAATTTGCAATTTCTGTGTAGCTTTTGCCAGTGATAAAGCCGAAGCAACATCCATCCCCTGATTGGCATCCATCATGATATCAATCTCATTTCCAACAGCTTCCCTCACTAGCCGAAGTCGCTCTAAATCCTGTCGCCAGTTAGCGCTTCCAACTTTAATTTTCACCGCTTTGAACCCACGATTTTTATAATCAGTTACTTCATCAATCAATTCATCAATCGTGTAAGAAAGCCAACCGCCACTTCCATAAATCGGTACTTCAGTTCTTGACGTCCCCAGCACTTTCCAAATGGGCTGACCCAGTTTTTTACACCACGCATCCCACATTGCCATATTGTATGCTGCCTGCGCCCAACGATTAACACCTTCCAAACCAAAATACTCATTGGCCTGATTGATCTTTTCGAAAACCTTAACCGTATTGAAAACATCTTCTCCAACAACTAATTGAGCAACATCTTGAAGTGCGCCTACAATGGCTTTCGGACTGTATTGAAAACTTAAAAGATATGACTCTCCAACTATTCCACTTTCAGTTTGAATTCGAAGAACAATGAATGAAATTTCGGTTAGCCTATGCGTTGCATCTGAAATAGGCTTCTCCAGCTGCGCCTTCGCTGAGAATAATTGATAGTCTTTAATTTTCGTCATCTTGATAAGTAATTTTCTAATTAGTCGTTTTAATCTCGATATTGGTCATTCCCAGTCCTTCACCCGAAGCAGAAACAGCTATTTCACCGGCATCTTCCGTTGCTTGCACAATCAGCAAACACATGCCATTAAAAGCTTTCCGATAGTTCGCTTTGAACGGTTCCAAGCTTGCCTGGTAACCATTATCAACTCCGGCATTAAACCCATTTCCATTTATTTCAAAATTGATCAGGTTATCAGCATCAGGAACCAAATTGCCATTTTCATCCAGCACTTTTACCGTGATAAATGATAAGTCGCTACCATCTGCCGAAATTGTATTCCGATCAGCAGTCAGTTCAATTTGACTAGGTTTTCCCGCAGTCTGAATTTCCTTTTCCATCACCTCTTCACCTTCTTTATAACTCACGGCTTTAATTCTACCGGGAGAAAAAGGAACACGCCACATCACATGAAATTGATCTTTCGGTTTGGATTTTCGCCCCTGGGATACGCCATTGACAAACAGCTCCACTTCATCGGCATTATTGTAATACGCCCACAGGTCGACCAACTGACCTTCTTCCCAATTCCAGTGTGGAAAAAGGTGAAGCATGGTTTTATCGGTCCATTCGCTTTGGTACATGTAATAAACATCCTTGGGGAAACCACATAAATCAATAATCCCCAAATAGCTGCTTCGTGCAGGATAAGGGTACGGCAATGGCTCACCAATATAGTCGAATCCCGACCAGATAAACATACCTGGAATGAACTCGTTGTTTTTAATCACAGCCCAGGTATCTTCATGAGTTGCTCCCCAATAAGCAATGGCATTATCGTACGAAGAGGCGGTGTAGTCGTCGTTCCCATCAAATGGCTGGTTATAGGCTGGCGGCCAAACTCGCACGCTGTCCGATGGCATATCGTAATGTCCACGGGTGGAAAGTGCCGACATATTTTCTGACGCCAGCATGCATTCGCCCGGATATTTTTCAGGAAAATCCAGGTAATCTTTATGCTTGTAATTAAAGCTCAAAAGATCTAAAGCACCTGATTTGTAAATGTTATTTTTCTCCGGGTCATTCTCGGTCAAAGCACTGGTCACCGGCCGGGTTGTATCCAATTCTTTCACGATAGCAGCCAGCTCTCGAGTAATGGTGATTCCGGTTGTATCAAACTGCTCAGGAATTTCGTTTCCAATGCTCCAGGCGATAATCGACGGGTGGTTGCGATCACGAAGAACCATGTCTTGCAAATCACGAACATGCCACTCATCCCAGTAAAGATGGTACCCTTTCTTTGCCTTGGTTTTCTTCCATTCATCAAATGACTCATTAATTACCAGAAAACCCATTTCATCGCACAGATCCAATAATTCAGGTGCCGGTGGATTATGCGCCATTCGAATGGCATTGCAACCCATTTCCTTCAAAATCTCAAGCTGACGCTCCATCGCACGAGTATTTGCAGCCGCTCCCAAAGCTCCTAAATCGTGGTGTTGATTCACGCCATAAATTTTAAGATGCTCACCGTTCAAAAAGGACCCTTTGTCGGGCGTAAATTCAAACGAGCGAATTCCAAATGGTGTTTCATAACGATCAACCAGCTCGTCCTGCCAGTAAATTTCAGTAATTGCATGGTAACGAGTTGGCGAATCAACCGACCAAAGTTTTGGATTGGGAACTTCAACTATTTGAGACAGTGCGGAAATGGAATCAATGGCTTCTATCTGGCTGGTAGATTTTACAAGCTCAACTCCTTCAGCATCGAAAATCGTAGTTTTCACCCGAATGGGCTGAGCTGAACTGGTTGTATTTCGAACTTTAAGATCAAGCTTAACTTGTGCCGATTCCGTATTGATTTCCGGCGTTGTAACAAAGGTTCCCCAATGAGCGATATGCACTGCTTGCTCGGGAACAAGCCACACATGCCGGTAAATACCCGACCCGGTGTACCAGCGCGATGCTGGCTGAGCCGAATTATCAACTTTTACAGCAAGTACGTTTTCTTCGCCTTTCGCATTTAAATAAGGCGTTAAATCATATCGAAAAGAAATGTATCCGAAAGGCCGCTTGCCAAGATAATGCCCATTGATCCACACTTCGCTATTGCGCATCACCCCATCGAAATCGATGTAGTAATTTTCAGCTTTTGACTCCGGATCAAGCTTGAATGTTTTGCGATACCAGGCAATGCCTGTTGGTAAAGCTCCACCTTCCGGGTTTGCAGGATTATCTTTGCTGAACTCGCCTTCAATGCTCCAATCGTGTGGTAAATTCAATGCCCGCCAATCCTGGTCATTATAATCAGATTGAAAAGCCAGCGAATCATCGCCTAATTGAAACTTCCAATCTTTATCAAAATTTTGACGCGATTCGGCCAAGTTATCAGAGCATGAAAAAAGTCCAATACTAATGGCCAAGCATGCGATAAGTTTTATGGTTGTTTTAAAATGGTTAGTCATCGTTAATTGTTATTTATTTGATCTCCGATTCTTCGGCTGAGTTAAATATCATTTCACTTTTACCAATATCTTTTGAAGTGGCTAATGCAATCCCGCGGTTTCCCAATTTATCCACCGCATTGTAAAAGTGGTAGACAATCCCATCATGCTTAATAACGTAGGCTTTGTGTGCAAACAGATTGTCGTATTCTTCTGATGGTTCAATCAAATGAGGGCCTTTCCATTCCGTCCAATTCATTAAATCGTACGAACAGGCAAAACTGTTATAAACAACCGTTTTTCCGTCGGGCCAATAAGCTCTGAAATAAAACAACACGTAAATGTCGTCAATTTTCTGAATCACCGCATCTCCGGTGATTCCTTTGTGGTGATTCAAAATTGGCTCCTCACTAAAGCGTTTCCAGTTTACCATATCGTCCGAAACAGCCATACTAATGCGTTCAGCTCCGCGGGCAGGATTAACACTATCGCCGCGGGCATTGTAATACATCACAAAAGGATGCCCGGTAAGCTTTCCTTTATCTTCAATCACAAAACTTTTATAAATGGTGCTATTGTCGTACCAATGAGCAGCAGAATCGGTTGGCATCATTACCGGCTTGTCTAAACGTTGCCAATCGTGCAAAGTGGCAGGATCCTGATCCGTATAAGCCATCCCGATTGAGAGTATGCCTTTTTCGTAGCCGGTAGAATTTCCACCAAAATAACTCATCCAATATTTACCATCATATGAATTGATGGAATAATCACCACCCCACTCATAGTCGATTAATGAAGGATAACCGGCTTTTTGGTTAACATCCCAATCGGTCGTATCAGAAAATTGCATGATTTTACCTTGCTCTTTCCAATGAATCAAATCGTCGCTATTAGCCAAATGGGTTTCATAGCCACGGCCATCAAAAACAATGTAGGTCATTACCCACTGGTTATTTTTTCTGAAAATAGTCGGGCAATCCATTTTGTACGAATTGCTATCAGGTACCAATACCAATCCGTATTTAAAAGGTGTTTTCACTTCCTCGTAAACCGCCTGCATTCTCTCTTCGGAAACGGTTTTAGGCAACTCCTTTTTCGTCGAAGAGCAAGCTCCCCAAAAGAGACCTGCTAAAATTATAATGACTAATTCTTTTTTCATTCTTCTGTTCTTGTATATCCGTTTTACTTTAAAAGTCCTATTTGCCATGCTGAACCGTAAACTTATAAACGCCGGAACCGATTTCGTAAACCATTCGATTCCCCTCTTCTCCCAAATACTTATAGGTTCGGTCGCTTCCAGAAACATCACTTCCATTCTTCACTTTTACTTCTCCACTAAATGGTAGGTAAATTTTCGCGGTTGTGTTGAAAGGAATTTCAACATTCAAGATAAACTGATCGGCTTTTTTCTCCCAATTGCTTTGAATTGTTCCGTAGGGAGACTCATACGAAGCTTTCACAAAATCAATATCTTCAACGATCTCAGGATGAATCACAACGTGCTTATAGCCCACCGATTGATCATTCTGACGAATTCCGCCCAGCCCTTTGTAAAACCATTCCATAAGATGCCCCAGCATCAAGTGGTTCATCGATTTTGAAGGCAGAGCCATCCATGATTCAGTCAGAGCTGTTGCTCCCTTTTTCAACTGGTAGCCATATCCGGGAACATCATCGCGGTTATTCATCTCAAAAAGCAATTCCGAAGCTCCATATTTGGTTAAAGCATCTACTAAATAATGAAAACCAATATCTCCCGCAGTAATCTCGTTATTATTCGAATGAATTGAATCGATCAGGTTTTGTAAAACCTGTTGCTCATCTCCTGCAGGTACCATTCCCAAACTTAAAGGCATGGCCATGGCTGTTTGACTTCCTGTCGAATAAAGCTTCGTTTCAGTTGTGTAAAACTTCTGATTGAAAGCTTCTTTAATATTTTCAGCCAGCGAATGATACTTTTCCACTTCTTCGTTTTTATTGAGTACTTCGGCCATTTGAGCCATTTGCCTCGCCGCATAAAAATAAGTCGCCGTAGCCACCAACGGAACTGGCGTTAGCTGCGCAAACCCCGGAGGATTTGATCCAATATCATACCAGTCACCTAATCCGTGCGACAAGGTATAATCAGATGACTTGCTCTCCAGATAGCTCATATAATCTGCCATCATTGGCCAGGCATCTTCCATAACCGACGGATCAGCATACCACTTGTAAATCTTCCATGGAACAACAACAGAAGCAACACCCCAGCTTGGAGAATCGCTAAAATCGGTATCGTAATAATCGAAATTAATATATTCGGGAACAATATTGGGGACCAGACCAGCTTCGGTCTGTGCATCCTTCATATTTCGAATTAAGCTCTTATACAAATGATAAATATTGAAATTGAAATGTACGCTCTCTCCCATCAGGTAAGTCTGCTCGATCCAGCCAAGCTTTTCGCGTGTAGGGCAGTCGGTCGAAACGCTTTGTGAATTGCTTTTAATGGCCCAATTTATCAAGTCGAAAGTTTGATTCATCAACTCGTTGGAACATTCAAATTGTCCGGTTTGGGGCATTGAGTTGCGGGTATGCAAAGATTTCAATTTTATAATCTCAGGCAAATTACCGGTTTCTTTTTCATCGTTTTCAGGTGATGCCCCGGTAACCTGCACATAGCGGAAGCCATAATAGGTGAAACGCGGCTGCCAGCTTTCTGCTTCGCCACCATTCAGTGTATATGTATAAAAATACGGCGAACCGGAACCTCGCTGATCAATAAAGCCATCTTCCTTTAAAACTTCACCCGGCCGAAGCTGCACTTGTTGGCCTTTCTCTCCTTTTATTTTTAACGAAACAATACCGGATACATTTTGCCCGAAATCGTAAATCCAAACACTATCGTTTAGTTGATTAACAGCAACCGGATCAAAGGTCTCCATTACCCGAATCGGATGATTATTATCAGCAGTCAATTTGCCTGATGGCGCTTTCACTAACTGCACCGGCTTCCAGTCTTCGGCATCAAAACCTGCCAGATTCCAACCATTTTCTGCCAAGCGGGCATCGTAATCTTCGCCACCATAAATACTCGAAAAAGTAATTGCCGACGGCTTGGTCATCCAGCTTTTGTCCGAAACAATCGTTTGTGTTTCTCCATTTTTATAGTTGATCAACAACTCACAGATCATCTTTGGGAAACCATAAGCGATAACCAATTTTCGGTAACGCTCGCGATTGTTATATAAAAAGCCATTGCCAACAATCACACCGATAGCATTTTCTCCCTGATTAAGCTGCGAACTAACATCGTAAGTATTGTAAAGTACCGTCTCATCATAATGAGTCCAACCAGGTGTCAGAAAATCGTTGCCTACTTTATCTCCATTAATTGAAGCTTCGTATTGTCCCAATCCTGAAATAAATAAAGTAGCTGATTCTATTTCATTCGTCAGGTCAAACTCCTTACGAAATAAAGGAACAACAGCCCTTTCTTCCACTTTATTTTTCGAAAGATTTCCATAACCTGTTACTCCTTCAACCACACGTTTTGATGAGTCCATCTCTTCAAAGCCAATCCATTGAGCATTTTCCCAATCAGAATCGGATAGCAAACCCATTTGCCAACTAGCGATCTCACTCCAATCGGATTCGTTGCCATGATTATCCCAAACCTTGACCTTCCAATAGTATTTTTTTGCTGACTCGAGCTGCTCTCCAGCGTAAGAAACGTTTATAGATTGATCGGACTGTAGCTTGCCCGAATCCCATAAATTTCCAGCATTATTAGCAAGTTGCTCGCGACTATCTGCAACCAAAATCTGATAAGCAAACTGACCTGCCCCGCTCAGTTGTGATTCAACCACCCAACTGAGTACTGGATATTTTGCCTCAATCCCAGTCGGATGCTCCACCTTATTGCAAAGAATAGCTGCTACTTTAAGTTTGGCATGCTCTTTACTGCAACTATAAAAAATGCTAAATATGAGCAAAATAAAAATTAGGCGTTTCATTGGTTTGTTTTTATTATCAATCTCGTTTTTCAAGTGAACCTATCATTAAAACAGCTCTATTTTTTTTATGATTTAAAGTGAAATAAATTACTCTTTGAAACATCATCCAAATACTTAAAATCATAAAAAGAGAATTTCCGGTTGAAAAGCATGCCACACAGCCGTGATATTCATTTCAGATAATCTCCTAACTTTTAATCGATTAATGATAACGTTTACACTTTCTATATTACTGTTTTAATGGACTTTAATATTACAAAAATTACCAGATATTTGAAAACGTTATAACGCCATTAAGTCATGAAGTCCAATCTCCAACTTCATCCTAAAACACTAAAACTCTATCCTTCAAACAAATAGATTCCGAAAGTATCTCAAGGAACACTTTTGGCTCACCTTCGAGCCTATTTCAAGCCCAAATTATGGGCTAAAAATAGGAGTAGTTTTTCATAAAAGTTAAGCTCGAACTGACTTGTTTTATCCACTCCCGGGCCATTAGCTCGTGCCCAAAAACAGTTGGATGAATGCCATCCCAAATCCAGTAGTCGATCGGGGCTAAATCTGCTGCCTGCTCAAATACCTGAGCGAAATCAACAATTATAGCATCAAAATCATTGGCAATTTTTCTAACAATTTCAGTGCGTGCCAATGTTTCGCTCTTCCACCACTCCCAATTTTCCTTTCGGGCACCAACAGGAAAAACAAACGGAATACCCAGTACAAAAAGAATATCGGGATTGGCTTGTTTTGACATAGTCAATAATTTTCGATAGCCCTCCTCAAATTCGCTTAAATCCTTGGCACTAGGATTTTTTTCAACAACTGCAGCAACGTCATTAATTCCGACTAAAAGACTGAGCACATCGGGCTTGAGATTCAGCGTATCTTCCTGCCAACGCTTCTCCAAATCAGGGACTTTATTGCCGCTAATTCCTCGGTTATAAAATGAAAAGCCCGCCTGAGGGAAATCGGCACCAATCCGACTTGCAATAGAAAAAGCATAGCCATGACCCATGATATGGTTGGGATCGTTATTGCGTCCCCGATTGCCATCGGTAATAGAATCTCCCTGAAATAAAAAGGTCAGGTCTTTTTCTGTTTCTGGAATTTCATTTGTCCTGTTGGCAAAAGTATCTGAAGCAGTAAAGCCAGTCATTGCGCCGGCAATACCCGCTGTTTGCAGAAATCTTCGTCGAGTAAAGTTTTGAGGATTCATAAATTTATTGTTGAGGTCAGACTCATTTTGTACATTAAAAAAGCGGATTAAAATTAAAAAGTTTCTACGATTTTATCATATTTCATTTTAGCACGAACTAACACATCCACCATCTTTTGAGGAATCTGACCTGTTTGATCAGGAGGAACATTCAATAAAAAATTTGATCCTCTTTCTTTAGCAATCAATCGCATTCCCAAGATTTCGTCTGCCGAGCGAATCTGATTATTTTCCTTCCAAAACCAGGTATAACAAATTGTATCGCAAACTTCTCCGGGGATATAATAATCCTGATCGTTTCCCAAATAATCCTTCACCACATACCAGGGGTTATAGCCGTCACGCGAAGGCGGCAAACCCCGCTCCATGGACACCAAATCAGTTGGCCAGGAATAGTCGGTTTTGATTTGATGCCCTTTCCCTACTCCACCATTCATCATCACGAACGTATCAGGTTGCAGTTGTGTAATTAGCTCATATTGTTTAACCCGGTTTTCATAACTGAGCATTCCAGGGATATCAATCCACACCTCGGCAAACGGGCCATAGTTAGTCATCAATTCCTCAACCTGATTGAATTGAAACTCACAATATTCTGAAGTTGTAAACTTACTTTCCCATGGAACATTGGATGGCGTTGCCGACCCGAACAAATGATGATTATCCCACGAACAATAATAAAAACCAGGTTTGATATCATATTTCTGGCAAGCGGAAATAAAAGCTTCCATCACATCCGTTTTATTTCCGGAATTTCCAACATGATAGTCAGTATATTTGCTAGGCCAAAGACAATGACCCGATACGTGTTTGGCAGTCAAAACAATGTATTTCATACCAGCATCTCTGGCAACCTTCACCCATTGGTCGACATCCAGTTCGTTAGGATTATAGAGTGAGCAAGGATCTTTCCCTGAGCCCAACTCCTCACCAGAAAAAGTACTCATTCCGAAATGGATAAACATACCATATTCCTGTTCGGTCCATTTCTTTAACTGGCTAACTGGTAACCGTTGCACACCAGTTTTTTGAATATTTTCAGAAACATTTTCAGAAACAAAAGGAGTAGCAGTTGATGCGAAACCATTCATTCCAATTCCTGCCATTGCAGAAGCCATTGCAGATTTCTTGATAAAATCACGACGATTAAATTGATCAGGCATATGGATCTTAGTTAGGTTAATTATAAGATTAAAAAATAGAGGCTCAATAATCCTTGAGCCTCTATTTTTGCATAAATATTACCAACTAGTAACCCGCATTTTGGGTTAGGTTCGGATTGGCATTCATCTGTGATTGTGGAATTGGAAATATATTTCTGGTGTCAGGATCATCACTATCCTTGAAGGTCCATCTCCCTTTGGTGAATTTATCAAACCGAACCTGATCATTTCGTCTCCATCCTTCTCCCGCAAATTCCCATCCGCGTTCAGCTAATAAAGCGTCCATAGTTAATGTGGCCGTTGTATAAAGCTTACCAGAAGGATCGTCAAAAGCACGGCTTCTTACCGCATTTACCAGCTCAACAGCTTCAGCAGTAGCATTACCGCCATTTTTACGCATCAACGCTTCTGCTTTCATCAAAAGAACATCAGCATAACGTATTACGGCATAGTCGCAGGATACGGTATAGTTCTTAGCTCCGGTATAATCATACTTGGCTAAACGCGCACCTTCGTCCTCAAATGAACCTTCTAACGAGGTTAAATCAATACTAAAAGATAATGGCTTACCAGCCAACTCTTGATTGCAAACCAATTGTTCTCCTGTTAACGCATACTGTGGACCAACTAACCAAGCATTTCTTCTAACATCGGTCTCATCATAAGACCTATAAAAAGAGGGCATAGCACAGAAACCGTTCCAGCCTCCAGCTTCCATATTAAATGTCTTATTGGAGTTAAAATGAAGAGTCCAATATTGAAATTGATTCATATAATCCCAACTTGTTGTATAAACATCATCAAACGGAATCACAAAAATGTTTTCAGGAGAGCCTTGATTCTCAATAGCAAAATTTGAAAAATACTCGGAAGCCAACGAATAATTACCTGAACTGATAATGGCATCGCAGGCCGAAATACATTCATCAAGCATAGGAGTACCTGTATATATTTCGGCATTCAAGTACAATTTTGCCAAAATAGCCTGAGCTGCATAATAATGCATACGCCCATATGAAGTCATGTCTGTTTTTTTACTTAACACATCCAGACTGTTCTCCAAATCGGATTTAACAAAATCAAAAACTTCTTGTCGTGTATTGTTCGCAGGCGCATAGCCCTCAGGGACATCAAATTGATCAACAATAGGAATATTTCCAAATTGATCCAAACCCATAAAATAAGCGAACGCCCGAATGGCACGTAATTCATCCATAATACTGATCAAAGCATCACTTTTGTTTTCAATTAAATCAAATTGATATAGAATCCGGTTACAATTTGAAGCAGTATTATATACAGACCTCCAGGCCGAATTGAAAAGATCCATTTCCGAAGTCCAGGTATGCAATGCCATTCTTCGGTACATACCGCCATTGTCCCAATGGATACCTCTTGTAGGCAGCACCGCTTCATCGGTACAGAGACTATTAACCCCCCATGTTCCATAAACTTGTACAAATCTGCGGAGTTCGTTATACGCGGGACCAGCTGCCGCCAGAACCTGCTTATCGGTCTGATAAAATTTATCGGTAACAATGGTATCGTACACCTCTTCGTCAAGATTTGTACACGACCACAGTCCAAATAGTGCAAATAATATGATTAATTTTTTCATGATTCGTGTGTTTTAAAATTTAAGGTTAAAACCAATGGTATAAGTTCTTGTACTTGGATAGTCACCTCTGGAATCTACTCCCGGTTCCAATCCTCCGATTGAACCTTCAGGGTCAATTCCTTTGTACCCGGTTATCACCAACAAGTTTGTTCCTGTGAAGAATATTCGTCCTGATTTTAACCATTTTGAACTTTGCAATGGAATATTGTATCCGATAGTCAAGTTATCCAATTTCACAAAATCACCATTCTCAAGGTAGAAATCAGAGAAGTTTTGCGTATCCCAAATTTCAGAATCCATTGCTGATTTCATAATATTTAAAGGAAGCATGATTGGATTTTCGTAGAAAATCCGTTTGTGATTGATGATTTGGTGCCCAAACATACCGCGGAACATCAAGGACATATCCCAACTTTTGTAGCGGAACGTATTGGTTAACCCGGCGTAGAAATCCGGAATTCCATTTCCAATGTCTGTCCGGTCTTCAACCGTAATACCATCAACACCATCCGTATCTTTAAAAATCCATTTACCATCGTCTGTTAACCCCTGATAAACGAATCCATGGATATTACCAATTGAACCACCTTCATAATAACGGTGTGTCCATGCAGAAACTCCCGGAGAGCCAATCTCACCTACATTTCGGTATTCCAAAGAATAATACTGGTTAGAAAGAGACAACAATTTATTTTTTCGGTAATCGAAATTGAAATCTACATTCCATTGAAAATTTCTACTTTGAACAGGAATCGCACTGATTGTAAATTCTAATCCAGAATTACGCATTGAACCAACATTGGCCATGGTCTCTTCATACAAGTTTGGAGGAACCGGCACATCGTACAAGTGTAAAAGATCCTTGGTGTCGCGCACATAATAATCAACCGTACCACCCACTCGTCCTTGATTTACAGACCAGTCAATACCGAAGTTATATTCATGCTTGGTTTCCCATTTCAGATTCGGATTTGGGTTACTGTCAGGCCCATAGCCCGGAATAAACTCTCCATTATAGAAGAAATAACCAGCTTCAGCCATTCTGGACAGCGACAAATAAGGATCAATCCCCTGATTACCTGTGACTCCGTATCCGGCACGAATCTTCAATAAGTCAAAGTTCGAATCATCCAAAAAACCTTCTTGAGTTAAATCCCAAGCTCCGGATATTGCGGGAAACGTACCCCACTTATTGTTGACTCCAAACTTAGAAGAGCCCTCACGACGAACACTGCCCGATAAGAAATATTTTCCTTTGTAATTATAGGCTGCGCGAGCGAAGAAACCAACCAACTTGTTTTCTGATTTGTAGGAGCCCATATCAGCACTACCATCCTTTAGTTTGGTTCCAGACCCCAAGTTGTTATACAATAGATCATCCGAGATAAAATTTGTGTTTTCTGCATCAAATCCTTCATCAACAAACGACTGAAACGAATAACCAGCAGTTGCACTAATTGTATGCTCATCAAAGGACCAGTTAAAGTCGACTGTGGTTTCTAAGGTTTTGGTATCCCTTGCAATCGCCTCTCGACTTGCCGTACCCGAAGTTCCTGCAGTCTCCTGCGTAAATGCATAACTGGGTTCATAATAACCATTTAACGAACGATACTTTTGAATTCCGCCAACAACACCAGCTTTCAACCAATCTGTCAGATAAAGCTCAGCTCCCAGATTCGCAAATAAAGTTGAAGAACCATCTTCGCGAGTTCTTTCAGTTAATTGACCAACCGGATTTTCATATTGCCATCCGGCTATCTCGAATAAACTACCGTCATCATTGTAAACAGGCTCTGTGGGATTCCGTTTGATCGCCTGACGGAACGCATCGTAGTTTACAGGATTTGAAGTACGATCTGACAAACCAAGTTGAACGGTTAATTGCAACTTATCATTTAACGCCATTTGCCGTAAATTCATATTGGCACGATATTCTTCCATTTCTGAATTCAGCATCACACCTTCCTGATCTGTGTAATATAATGACAAGCGGTAAGTCGTTTTATCCGCTCCACCACTCATCGATAAATGCTGAACGTGACTGAAAGGAGAGCGAGTAATTTCATCAAACCAATCCGTATCATAACCATGATCAATCATGCCACTCGCAACTTCGGGATGAGATGACTGTAGCCTGGTTTTCATTTCACGATATTCATCTCCATTCAAAACTTCAACTTGTTTTAATATAGACTGAGTTGTAAATCTGGATGAATACTCGACTTGAACATTTCCTTGCTTCCCTCTTTTGGTCGTAATCAAAATAACTCCATTCGTTCCGCGCGTACCATAAATTGCCGCTGCCGATCCATCTTTCAAAATATCCATTGATGCAATATCCTCTGGAGCAATAGCGTTCAAATCCCCCCCCGGAATACCATCAACAACAACCAAAGGTTCCTGATCTGCACTAATACTTGAAGACCCACGCAAGCGAATTTCAAAACCGCTAGTTGGGTCGCCACCATTTGTGCGGGTGATACTCAATCCGGCTACTTTACCCTGAATTAACTGCATCGCATCAGAGGAAGCAATTTGATTAAAATCATCTGCTTTCACTGAAGCAACAGAACCGGTTAATTCTCTCTTTTTTACGGTACCATAACCAATAGCAACAACTTCTTCCAAACCGATGGTTTCCTCCTCAAGGCTAACATCGATTGATTTCCGTCCATCAACAGGAATTTGAGTGGTTCGCATTCCGACAAATGAATAGGTTAATGTTCCAGCTGACGGCACCTCTGAAATAGAATAACGACCATCGATATCCGAAATCGTTCCATTCATAGTTCCTGCAATTGTAACGGTCACCCCGGGGATTGGCTCACCCGAAAGACTCGTAACTCTACCAGACACTGTTAGCAGCTCTTGCCCGGTTGCATTTGGATTAGTCAGATTTTGATCTGTAATAACAATGTAATGACTAATGAATTCATACTTTAAACTTGAAGGCTTCAAAATAAGATCTAGAATTTCTTCTACGGTCTTATTTTCAACATTAAGATCAATCTTTTCAAGAATATCCAGGTTGTTGCTGTTGTATGCAATTTGATAATCCGTTTGGTTTTCAATTGCATTAAAAACATCCAGAATTGTAGCCTGAGACATATTCATCGTGACAGTACTCACTTGTGAATATGACTGAGAGGCAAAAGTCATAAGTCCGGAAAAAATCAGGATCAATAATAGTTTCATAACTCTTAAGAACTTTGAGTAATGGAGAAATCGATCCCCAAACCCATTGGTTTTACATTTTTTCATAAATTTGTTTAGTTTTTCGTTAAACTTAAGGTTTACACGTAAAGATGGCGGGTAGTGTATGTTGGCGCAGAACTACCCGCTTACTTTTTAAAATAGCTTAGCTTTTCATTTTCGGTTTGATATATATTTTTTGTTTGTTTATGTGATAGTTTATATTCATTGTCTTTTCGATAATCTGCATTAACCGATCAATGCTTTCTCCTTCTCGTAATTCAACCGTCAGTCTTTTATGGTCATACAGTTTTTCATCATAAATAATTTCGACATCGTACCAGCGTTCAATTTTCTTAACGAGATTACTAAATGTATCATCTCTGAAAACCAATCGGTTATTCTTCCACCCAACAATTTCTTCAGAATTAAACCCTGATTTTGACACCGACTTTTGGCTACCGGAAATATTGACAAGTTCTCCCGGATGGACATCAATCTCATCACGATTATCTATCAACAATTTGATTTTCCCGGATAAAAGCGCCGTTTCAACCTGACTTTCATCATAATAGGCCTTTACATTAAACGTTGTACCCAGCACCTTAACAGCCACGTTTTTAGCATTTACGATAAAGGGAGCATTGGCATTATGGGCAACCTCAAAATAAGCCTCCCCATCCAGAAAAACTTCTCTTTTGCCACTTCCAAACTTCACTGGATATTTTAATCGCGTTCCAGAGTTCAACCAGATATGCGTGTTATCGGGCAATACAATTTCTGATTTTTGACCATTTGGCACGATGGCCTCTGCATATTGAAGATTAGAATCTACTCGCGATAGAACGAGGTAGGCTGATACTAAAACAAGAGGTAGAATAAGGATTGCGGCTATTTTTTGTAGTTGTTTAACCCATTTCCGATCCCAGAAAATTTTCTGATTCCGTGTTTGATACGCTTGGTTAACCTGGCCAATTATATCAGAAAATGAAGTATTGGACTCAACTTCATCTGCAAGATCCCAGTAGTCATGCATCCAAATATCAATCACCTGACTATTTCGGGGATCTTCCAACACCCTTTTAAGCACCTTCAATTCCTGTGTTGAAAGGAAATCGTCTTGGATAAATCTTTTTAACAGAGACAAGGTTTGATCGCTCATAGATTCGATAGTTTGTATTCAATACGAAAGCAAACTCTGTTTCCGTGAAGCCAAATCAAAAAAAATAAAGAAAATTCTTAAAGCTGACTATCCTCGTGGTTCTACAACGAAGTAGCGCGCCAACTCTATTTCAACCCAACAGCCTAAAATCGGATGTTCCCTATTTCACGCCTCCGTCAGTCGGAAGACTGACAGCTTCCCCGATTTTCAGGAAAGAAAAGATGAAATCCGGAAACTGATCTTCAAAGAATTATTTGATTAGAAAATTATCAGCAGAATGTTATTGCGAACTATCTTTAACTCTTCTCTCAAAAATTTCAACGCCTTACGAATTTGGGTGTCTACTGTATTTTCTGAGATTTCCAGCTTTTCTGCGATCTGTCTGTAGGTCAAGCCTCCGAATCTACTCAGTTCGAAAATCTCCTTCCGGCGTTCCGGCAATTGATGAATCAACTCACTTATTTTTCTCTCTAATCCCAATTGTTCATCTGTATTATCAGACTGCTCCCTAATATTCAGGTCGGCAATCAGGTTGTTGCCCATAAAATAAATACGGCGATTTACAGAAGACTTCAGTTGATCAATGATTTCATTTTTGGCGATCGTATACAAGAATGCAGAAAATGACTTGTCAATAGACAACTTTTCTTTTTGAAGCCAAACCTTAATAAACACTTTTTGAACGATGTCGTCTGCATCAATTTGAGAGGGGGCAAACTTGAGTACAAAACCTTTAACTTTGTTTTTGTATTTATAAAAAAGGACTTCAAAGGCAAAATGGTCTTGATTTATCAATCTCTTTACCAGTTCAATCTCGCTATGAAGTTCGAGTTTTTTCAAGGAGTAAGTTTTAGTTATGGCTTTGCTCAAATATAACCATTTCATTGGTTGTAAGCTCACGGACCTATTTAATATTTTCGGTTTCGCTTCTATCACAAATTGTTAAAGACTCGAAACATGACACTAAATTATTCACACTACTTACTTCGCATCATGTAAAATAAAAACGAGCGAAAAGATATGGAAACTTTGAAGAAGTCATCTTCAAGAAGTTTCAACTTTAAAGCTACAAACTGCCGATAAAAGATAGTAACTAACTTAAGGCTTGCCTTTAACAACTGGAATTGAAAACCGAAATATTGCTCCTTTTCCTTCCTCGCTTTCAACCCAAATAACTCCCTTGTTCTTTTCGATAAATTCACGACATATCATCAATCCTAAACCACTACCAGTTTCACCCGAAGTTCCTGCCGACGTTGAATAGTTCTGACTATCAAAAATATTGCGCTGAACTTCCTCTGTCATCCCAACCCCTTGATCGGACACTGAAAACTGGATATTTCCACCAATCTGTTTACCCTCTATACGAATAGTAGTTTCAGGATAAGAAAACTTGATCGCATTAAAAACTAAGTTACGAATGACTGTTGCAATCATATCTTTATCGCCATAAATCTTCAATTCGTCATCCATATCAACTTCAACAACCAGAGATTTCTTCAATAGATTTGGGGCTGCCAAATTTAAAATACTATCAACGACTTCCTTCAGTTTAAAATTGGTATTGTATACTTTGATCATATTGGTCTGCGACCGAGTCCAGTGTAGCAGGTTCTCCAATAATGAGAATCCTTGCTCGGTTGCATTATTTAAGTCGATAATAATCCGTTTGAGATCATCTCGGCTAAAGGAATCAAATTGTTCGCGCAACAGGCTGGTAAAACTAATTAAAGCATTAAACGGATTTCGCAGGTCGTGAGCTATAATGGAGAAAAAACGGTCTTTTGACAAGTTTAGTTTTTTCAACTCCTGAGTTTTATCGTGCAGCTCGCGGGCCAGTGCTCGTTCTTTTCGCAACAGGAAAAACAAGATGGACAGAAAAATAACAACCAGCAAAATAATTAAATACAAATAGTTCTGAATACTTCTGGAGTTTACCAAAAGTTTTTCCTGCTGTTCATTTTTCTTTTGAAGCTCCAATATTTCACGCTGCTTTTTTTCAAATTGGTATTGAGTTTCCAGCTTTCGGATTTTAAGTTCTTGTTTCTCTCCTATCAAACTATCATACACCGTATTGTATTGATCGTAATACTCAAAAGCATTTTTGTAATCCCCAATCTCTTCGTAATAAATAGAAAGGTTGCCGTAAATATCACCAGTGAAATCATACATGTTCAATTCGGATGCTATTTTTAATGCAGTTTTAAAATTTTCCACCGATTTCGGGTAATCTTTAAGATCCAGATAAATCAAACCAATATTGTTTTTTGCAATCGCAACCCCTGCCCGATCTCCGGATTCCTCATACAATTCCAGCGCTTGTAGATAAAAACTTAAGCTTTCATCGTAGTTTTCAAGATCGTATTCAAGCGTTCCCAGATTATTAACAACATTCACCATCGAAAGGCTGTCATTCAACTCTTTGGCTAGCTCAAAAGCCAGATTATTATATTCTCTTGACCGCTCGTATTGTTTGAGATTCTGATAACTAATTCCCAAATTGATATATGAAAAAACCAATCCCTCTTTGTTATTCGCTAAACTGTCTATAAAATATGATTCACGGTAAAATTCAAGAGCGCGCTCGAAATCTTCCAGCTCATCAAAAATCATCCCCAGGTTATTATAAACTATAGACTTTTGTCTTACGTTCGGTTTGTGATCCAGAATATTTAGTGCCTTGTAAAAATAGTCCGTACTATTTTCATAGTTTCCAATATTGAAATCAGCCAACCCAAGGTAATTGTAGATTTTTACTTGTAGTGAATCATTTCCAGCTGATTCGGCACTGTCCAAAGCTTCATTCAGACAAGTAACCACAAAGTCATAATAGATAATGGAATCAAGGTATTGGTCACTAAAATCAAGCAATGCATCTACCCTATTTTTTTCACCCGCTGCAATAATTGTTTTCAGAGAATCTGTACTAACAGAATACCCACTGACAATCCCTCCTCCTATAAAAAACAGAAATAATAGAATCAGTTTAAACTTCATAACGAACGTCAGATTAGTCCGGTTTAGCTGCAAATATAAGATAAAAGAATATAGAATGTTAAAAATTGAAAGTTGAAACTTCACATGAAAAAAAATGTGTAACTAAAAAATAGTTTTATCACCCCATAAGATTTTATTTAACAGCCTAAATTTCTTTGAAATACAAGAGATAATCCGTAATTCTGTTATGAAAAATAACCCATTAATTACTACGATTATGGAAACTCGTTCTACTCAATCCTTCATTGATCGTGAAGCACGTTATGGAGCCCACAATTATCATCCACTACCTGCAGTGCTGGAACGCGGCGAAGGCATCTATGTTTGGGATGTTGACGGCAACCGATATCTGGATTTCCTGGCCGCTTACTCAGCAGTTAACCAAGGACATTGCCACCCCAAAATTGTTGAAGCACTCACCCAACAAGCACAAAAACTAGCTTTAACCTCACGGGCTTTTTACAACGATGTATTAGGCGAATGGGAAGAATACATGTGCAAGCTTTTTGGTTACGACAAAATGCTGCCGATGAATTCCGGAGCCGAAGCCGATGAAACCGCACTGAAACTTATTCGAAAGTGGGCCTATAAAGTGAAAGGAGTCCCAAAAAGCGAAGCTAAAATTGTAGTATGTAACGGGAATTTCCACGGGCGAACAATCACCATTATCTCCATGTCTTCGGATCCCGATGCTTATAGTGATTACGGACCGTACACTCCCGGCTTTATCAACATCCCCTACAACAACACCGATGCACTTGAACAGGCTTTGCAAGATCGGAATGTTGCCGGATTTTTAGTTGAACCTATTCAGGCTGAAGCGGGCGTTTATGTTCCTGAAGATGGTTTCCTGAAAAAAGCAGCTGATTTATGTAAAAAACACAATGTTTTATTTGTTGCCGACGAAGTACAAACCGGCTTGGCCAGAACAGGCCGAATGCTGGCCTGCGATCATGAGAATGTTCGACCCGATATCCTGATACTCGGGAAAGCCATCTCCGGGGGTATGTTTCCGGTGTCCTGCGTGCTGGCTGATGACGAGATTATGCTCACCATCAAACCCGGCGAACATGGATCAACCTACGGAGGTAACCCGATTGCGGGGAAAGTAGCCATGGCAGCACTGGATGTTATTCAGGATGAAAAGCTAGCCGAAAACGCTGAAAAAATGGGACGACTTTTTCGAAGTGAGATGCAAGCGGTTGATTCGGAAATGATTGAAGTAGTAAGAGGGAAAGGACTACTCAACGCCATCGCCATAAAGCCAATGGAAGGCAAAACAGCCTGGGATATGTGTTTAGCGATGAAAGAAAATGGATTATTGGCCAAACCAACCCACGAACATATTATCCGGTTTACCCCGCCATTAATCATTAACGAAACTCAAATGATGGAGGCCATCAATCGGATTAAAGAGACATTTAACACTTTTGGTTTTTAGAATGTCAACTAAGGTGAAAGGAGTCAGGTTTCTGGTTCCTTTCACCTTAACAAAAATGAGGACTAACATTTCATGTTAATCCTCATTCATCGAGTTATTCTTACTCAAAACGACCTATCGTTTTGCCTTTTTCTCTCTCTTTTCTGCCTTCTTTTCTTTTGGAGTTTTCAGTGGCTCCTTTTTTGCAGTTTTTTTAGCGTCATGTGATTTTGCCATAATGTTCCATTTTAGCTTTATTAAATTGAAATAAGCTCATTCAATTGCAAAATTACATCTTTATATGATCGGTTGTACAGATCGACATCGTTAAAATCTGAAAAGGTGAGCATTTTCTTCATTCTGAGGAAACTTGGAATAACAAGAAGTTCGGCAAAATAAGAAAGCGCATGAATTATTAATATACGCGCTTTTAAGCCTTTTTCTTCTCTACTGGTAACTCAGCGGAATTACGATCAATCCAAAAACGACTAAAACCTGTTCGAATCAATACAGCAGAACGCTAAAAATTCTGTTCTCAATATTATCCTCTTATACTTATTATTGGCAGTGCCATTCAATTACTTTTTCGATCGATTGTTGGCAAACCGGGCAAAACCCTTTGGCTTCATTGGTTTTCATACGACAGTCCATCATGGGGCTATAAATTCCCTTTGCCAGATAGCCACCACCTTCAAAAACACCCACTAGTTTGCTATTGGCACTATTCCTAGGAGTTGGTTGTGGCGTGCCTTCTTGAATCAAATCCGTCCATTTTGATTGAAAATCAACCAAAGTCGTAATATTCGGCTCCCAAGGTTCTAGCTCCAAATTATAATAATCAGCATAAGCTACATCTGAAGTATAATACTCGTCAGCTAATCCGGCAAAGCCATGTCCGAATTCATGAATAAATACAATTTCGGATAAACTATCGTCAACTGAAGTCAGTGACAGATAGTTGTAAAATCCACCACCTCCATATCTATCGGTATTTACCAACACGTAAATATGATCATATGGGACTACAGCTGCGGCATCGTGAATTGCAAGCATATCTTGTGAAGTCAGGTAGCGCGGTGTATCAAAGGTGTAAAAATTGGAGTTGAAAGCTGTATTCTTATAAATGTGTTCGCCTGGCACATCAGTTCCAGATTCATCAGACGAAACCTCAACAGCATAAACATTAAAATCGTCTTTATGCTTACTAAACGGAGCAGCAGAAAACAAAGCATCGGTCATTCGCCTGGCATCGGCCTCAAATTTATCCATTTCTTCTGAAGTATAACCTTCCGACAAAATAACCAGATCAACCTTTTTTTCGGGCTTCCCGCTATCGATAATTTTTTCAGACTTCAGATTTCTCGGATTTTCATTCAAAATAAAATAGTTTTCGGGATCTATATCAGTCGAATAAACGCTTACAAATTCTCCTTCCCAGTTTCGCTCTTCGACAACAAAAGAGCACGTTTTTTTAGGAAATGGTAAAATAGCCACCTGGTAAAAACTACGCTTTTGTTTTTTTGCCTCATCTGTGGTTTGCCACTCTTGAAAAATGGGACAGAATCCTTTTGAAAAAATTAACTCGTTCGACTCTTTGTCGAAAAGCTGATACCGATAAGTTCCAAAATCAAATTCGTCAATTAAATTAAAATGCGAACCGCCATAATTAGGCTCCTTCTTTAACTGTTCCAGAATAACTTCAGCCGTATCAGCCGTTCCGGTCAATAAGTAATCAATACGCAAGGTCTTGTTTATAAAATAGTCCGAAAACTGAGGTTTCGCCAATAAAACCCCGGATGTAAAAACAATCAACAAGCTGATAAGCATCCATTTCCTAATCATAACAAAATCATTAATTTTAGCGTCTAAATTAGGAACAAATTAATTAGAATAAATTGATATTCGTCAGATGAACTACTTACTAGATCTTTTTAGAACAATTTTATCAGACTTAAGTGTCCCTGAGAACAGTGCGAATCACATTTCAATTTTTGCATGCCTCCTTGTTTTGGCGTTGGTTTCGTACCTTGCTCAGTGGATAACCAGAATAGCACTAGCTAAGATTGTTCACCAGTTTGTTCAAAAAACAAAAACCCAGTGGGATGATTTTCTGGTTCAGCGAAAAGTATTTAGTGCTTTGGCTCATCTTTCATCTGCACTCATTATCTATTACGCTTCTGGTTTTTCTGATAGTGAATTAGTTAACAAGCTACTTTATGGTTTTTCACGAATTTACTTTATCGGAATCTTTACCTTCTTCACAATACGAATTGGTAATGCTGGCAACGACATCTACCAAACTACTCCATATGCTATCAACCGTCCAATCAAAGGATATATCCAGCTGTTTCAGATATTGATCTTTTGTATCGCAATCATCTTTGTCATTTCAGTACTTATTGACAAAACCCCCCTCTACCTGCTTGGTGGATTGGGAGCCATCGCGGCCGTATTGCTGTTAGTTTTCAAGGATACAATCCTAAGCCTTGTAGCTAGTATTCAGCTGTCGGCCAACAAAATGCTGAAACCCGGCGACTGGATTGCCATGCCAAGCCACAATGCTGACGGAACGGTAATTGACATCAGCTTAAATACAGTAAAAGTCCAGAACTGGGATAAAACGATTACAACCATTCCGACCTATGCATTAGTGTCCGAATCGTTCAATAACTGGATTGGCATGGAGGAATCGGGGGGTCGCCGAATTAAACGATCAGTAAACCTGGATATGCGCAGTGTCCGTTTTTGCGATAAAGCGACACTCGAAAAATTAAGTCATTTTTATTTACTGAAAGATTACCTGGAAGAGCGAGAAAAAGAGATCAAAGCGTTCAATAAAAATCTTAAAATAGAAGATGGTGACGTATACAATGGACGCAGGCAAACCAACCTTGGAATTTTCCGACGTTACCTTGAAAACTATCTTCGGCAACATCCGATGATTCATCAGGAGCTGACCTTCCTTGTTCGTCATTTACAACCATCAGAAAAAGGATTACCACTGGAGTTTTATGTTTTCAGCAAGGATCAGAATTGGGCTAAGTACGAAGCTATTCAGGCTGATATCATGGATCACATTTTAGCGATACTACCCGAATTCGGACTCCGTGTTTTTCAAAATCCAAGTGGTTACGACATATCAGACTACATCAGTCAACCCAACGGCACTTCAAAAAAATAGCGAGTAAATGAGTCCGAAAATGATATTGCATAAGAAAGTATCAATTAGAATATGAAAAAAATAATATACTTTTGCCGACCTAAATTTGAACCAACTTATTACTCATACATTACAAGTATCTGCTTATAAATTATTACTAAAGACTTAAAAAGTTACCCGATTATTTATAATTTATTGGTTTTTTATATCTTTAACTTTTAATTTCAAAGTTGAAAAATACAATCAGAATGAATAAAGAAAATACAAATCCGCTACCACAAATAGATGAATTAGATGAAAAAATTCTGCGGCTTATTACTAAGAATGCCCGTATTCCATTTTTGGAAGTTGCCCGGGAATGTGGTGTCTCCGGAGCTGCTATTCATCAGCGCGTACAAAGGCTTCTAAATTTAGGGGTTGTTTCCGGTAGTGAATTCATTGTTAATCCATCAAAATTGGGTTACAACACCTGTGCATACATGGGATTATTCCTTGAGAAAGCAAAATTCCATGCTTCGGTAGTAGAAGCGTTAAGTAAAATCCCGGAAATTGTAGAGTGCCACTACACAACGGGGTCGTATGCTATTTTTGTAAAAATTCAAACAAAAACCAACAATGATCTGAAACGAATTATTGATGAAGAAATGCAGGACATTGAGGGTATCGCCCGGACAGAGACATTCATCTCGCTAGAAATGGAATTTAAACGACAAGTACCAATCAAATAAATCAAATAGAAGCAAGCAATTACCAAACCATATAGAAACGCCTCATTTTGGGGCGTTTTTTTATGTCCATCGTTTTGACCTGCAAACTGCCCTCCTGAATATTCCTCCGATTCGCCACTCTCTAAAAGCCACTTATTTAAAACCTTCTATCCAGAATGGAAAAGAACAATTAATGCTGATAAGAGAAATTTGTTCTCAATTTTATTTTATTTAGTCCATGACAAACACTCAGTGTATGCAGAAAGAAACAGGATGTTGCGCTGAATTTACGAAAGTCGGGAACTAATCAATTTGATAAACTCCTCGCGAGTGGCAACCCGTTCAAAAGCACCGGTAAAATCAGAAGTTGTTGTTATCGAATGTTGCTTTTGTACTCCCCGCATCTGCATGCACAAATGCTGAGCCTCTATAACGACAGCAACCCCAAGCGGATTTAGGGTTTCCTGTATGCATTCTTTTATCTGAAGGGTGAGTCGCTCCTGCACCTGCAAACGACGGGAGAAAGCATCAACAACCCGGGCAATTTTGCTCAGTCCGGTAATGTATCCATTGGGTATGTATCCAACATGCGCCTTACCGATAAATGGCAACATATGATGTTCACACATCGAGTAAATCTCAATATCTTTCACAATAACCATCTGGCGATAATCTTCTTTAAACATAGCCGAACGCAACATTGCTTCAGGATCCTGCTCATATCCTTGCAATAGATATTGCATTGCTTTAGCAACTCGCAGCGGAGTCTTTTCCAGACCTTCGCGCGACATATCCTCTCCTAATAAACTGATTATTTCCCGGTAATGCCCACTTATTTTCTCGGTATTTTTACTGTCAAATCTTTCGATCCGGCGATAGCCGCTTTGCTCACCATTAAATGATTCTTCCATGTCAAAATGCTTCCCGTTGATTTTTCGATCCGAATATTGCAAACAGCAAAAGTAAAAACTTATCCTTTTAATTCATAAATCAGAAGAAATTATCAATAATAAGCTCTTTTGATTACTTTATTTTTGCCGTTAATCTTCTCAAAACGAGAAGAAATAATATTTTTGTGGCAGAAAATTTAAAATATATTGGTAGGCGACACAATAATTTTAACATTTTTTAAGTTTGAGTTGCAAACTCAGTAAACTAAAAACCTACTTAGGTAGTTAAATCTTACTTATATGATCGTTGTTACAGGTGCTGCAGGATTCATTGGAAGTTATATGGTGGGAAAGCTTAATCAGGAAGGATTTCAGGATTTAATCCTTGTTGACAAATTCAATGACCCCTTAAAAATATCGAACTACATTTCGAAAACGTACAATCAGCTACTTGATCGCGATAACTTTTTCGAATGGCTCAATGACAATCACCAATTTGTTCAATGCATCATCCACCTTGGTGCAAGAACCGATACCATCGGACAAGAACCAGAAATATACAAGCAACTCAATTTCGACTATTCGAAACGTATTTGGAAAAGCTGTGTGCAATTTGGATTACCGTTGATTTATGCCTCGTCGGCTTCAACTTATGGCGACGGCGAATTTGGATTTGACGATGATCATCAGCTTGTTGATCAATTCAAACCGTTAAATTGCTATGCACAATCGAAACACGATTTTGATCTTTGGGCTCTAGCACAAGAAAAAAAGCCGTATTTCTGGGCTGGGTTAAAATTCTTTAATGTTTTTGGCCCAAACGAATATCACAAAGGGAGAATGGCTTCTGTTATTTACCAGGCATTTAACCGTGTTTCCGAAACACAAAAAATGACTTTATTTCGCTCCCACCGTCCGGCATATAAAGATGGTGAACAAGCACGCGATTTTATCTATGTAGACGACGTAGCTGATGTGATGTTGCATTTTATGAAAACCCGCAAACATTCGGGAATTTACAACGTGGGAACAGGAACTGCCAGAACTTACGTCGATTTGGCCAAAGCTGTTTTCAAAGCCATGGACATGAAAGAAGACATCAGTTTTATTGACACACCTGAGGATATCCGCGACAATTATCAATATTACACCTGTGCTAAAATTGAGAAATTGAGAAAAACCGGTTACAACAGACCGTTCACGAAGTTAGAAGATGCTATTGACGATTACATCAAATCTTATTTAGCAGCAGAGTACTGTTATTAATTCGGGAAACTGCACGAACGCACGATATTCGAAGAGCCTGAAACTTGCAACTGGAAACCCAATACCAGCAACTCCCTTAGTGGTCGCGCGTAAAAACCCACTCTTTTTCTTTCGAAAGGTCATTATTGAAATAATACCCGTCCAAATCAAAAGCCTTTAAATCCTCTGGATTTGTAATCCGATTTTGAACGATAAACCGGCACATTAAACCACGCGCCTTTTTCGCATAAAACGAGATCATTTTATATTTCCCGTTTTTCAGGTCTTTAAAAGCCGGGGTAATAATCTCAGAACCGATCTTTTTCGTATCGACCGCTTTAAAATATTCATTTGAAGCCAAATTGATCAATGGACCTCCTGTCGCTTTCAGTTCCTTGCTGATTGCCTTTGTGACCTTTTCCTGCCAAAAATCGTACAGGTTATTTCCGCCATCAATTCCAAATTTAGATCCCATTTCCAACCGGTAAGGCTGAATCAGATCCAAGGGTTTCAATACGCCATAAAGCCCCGACAATATTCTGATTTTTTCCTGAGCGACTTCAAAGTCCTTTTCTGTGAAACTATCTGCCTCCATCCCTTGATATACATCTCCGGTAAAAGCCAACACCGCTTGCTTTGCATTTTCGCGAGTAAACGGAGTCTTCCATTTCCGGTTGCGCTCAAAGTTCAGTTCACCCAGCTTATCCGAAATGCTCATCAACTCAGACAACTCTTTGGGTGAAAGTTTTTTCAGCTCTTTATGAATCTGGCGCGATTCTTTTAGAAAAGAAGGTTGAGAGTATTTTTCAGTAGCCGGCTTTGTTTCAAAGTCCAACGACTTTGCGGGCGAAATAACTATCAGCATAACATTTGTTTTTGTGCTTTTAAACAAGCGGAACAATTGAAAAGTTTAGCTTATTTCCGCTCCAACAAAACCACATTCTCAACATGGTGGGTATGCGGAAACATATCCACTGCCTGAACTTTAGTTACCCGGTACTTTTCATCCATCATAGCCAAATCGCGTGCCTGCGATGCCGGATTACAACTAACATAGACCACCTTCCCAGGAGCAACATTCAAAATGGTCTTCACTACATCTTCATGCATGCCCGCTCGAGGAGGATCAGTAATAATCACGTCCGGCATACCGTGGGTTGAAATAAATTCATCGTTCAAGACATCTTTCATATCACCTGCAAAAAAGCTGGTATTTTCAATGCCGTTTATTTCTGAATTGATTTTAGCATCTTCAATTGCCTCAGGGACGTACTCAACGCCAACTACTTTTTGAGCTTTTCGGGCTACGAAATTGGCAATTGTTCCGGTTCCGGTGTATAAATCGTAAACCACTTCGCTGCCAGACAAGTCAGCAAATTCGCGAGCCACTTTGTACAACTCATAAGCTTGAGCCGAATTGGTTTGGTAAAAACTTTTGGGCCCAATTTTAAACCGTAATCCTTCCATTTCCTCATAGATATGATCCGGTCCTTTGTAAGCAATCACCTCCTGATCGGTTATCGTGTCGTTTCCTTTGCTATTTATCACGTACATCAGCGAAGTCAGTTCCGGAAATTCAGCATCAATTGCATTTAGCAATCCTTCCCGTTTTTCAACGTCTTCCTGGTAAAAAGCCAATATCAACATGGTCTCTCCGGTTGAAGCCGTCCGGATAATCATATTCCGTAAAAAACCTTCCTGACTTCGAATATCAAAAAACTCCAGCTTGTTTTCAATCGCGTAAGAGCGAATGAAATTCCGGATCGGGTTGGAGGGATCGGGCTGAAGCCAGCACTTTTCAATATCGATGATCTTATCAAACATGCGTGGAATATGAAATCCCAGCGCATTCATCGTTGCCGGCTCTTCTTCAGAGTCAATCTCTTCAACAGTCAACCAGCGTTTGTTTGAGAAACTAAATTCAAGTTTATTACGATAAAAAGTGTTTTTTTCAGAGCCCAGAATCGGACTCACTTCAGGCAACTCAATTTTCCCCAATCTTTTCAACTGATCAACAACTTGCTGTTGCTTATAATACAATTGCTTTTCGTAGGGTAAAAATTGCCATTTACAGCCGCCGCACACTCCAAAGTAATTACAAAAAGCTTCTACCCTATCGGCCGACTTTTCATGTACTTTAACCACACGGGCTTCCTGATACTTTTTCCGTTTTTTGGTCACCTGCAAATCCACAACATCTCCAGGAATAGCATGTGTCGTAAACACAACCATGTCGTTAACACGTGCAATGGCTTTTCCTTCGGCACCAATATCGGTTATTGTAACTTGCTCATAAAAAGGCTTTTTTCGGCGGCTTCGTCCCATACATTTCTATTTTGGTGCAAAAATAGGAAAATAGATGAACGAGCAGCTGTCAATCTCTTAAATTGTAAATGAAATGATTAATTAATCCCACACTCTTACAACTTAAGCTTCTCTCTATTTTCTAATGGATTCTTCTATCTTTGCACTTCAATTTTTAATGTGTTATGATTTCAGTTGATCAGTTAGTCGTAAGTTTTGGAGGATTTGAACTTTTAAAGAAGATTTCGTTTTTGGTAACCCCTAAAGACCGGATTGGCTTGGCGGGGAAAAACGGAGCGGGGAAATCAACCTTACTTAAAATCATTGCCGGACAGCAGTCGCCGTCTGAAGGATCAGTCGTTGTTCCAAAAGATATTCGCGTTGGCTACTTACCTCAGCATATGAATGTTTCGAATAAACATACCGTTTTTGAGGAAGCGAAAAAGGCTTTCGATGAGATCCTGCAAATCAAAAATGAAATTGAACACATCAATCACCAAATTGCTACTCGCAAAGATTACGAGTCGGACGAATACATGGGATTGATTACCAAGGTTACTGAGTTGAATGATCATCACCATATGGTTGGTGGGGCAAATTTTGAAGCAGAAATTGAACAGACATTAACCGGTCTTGGATTCAAACGAAGTGATTTCACTCGGCAAACAAGCGAATTTAGTGGTGGATGGCGCATGCGTATTGAGTTGGCAAAAATATTGCTAAAAAAACCAGATGTCTTTTTACTCGATGAGCCGACCAACCATCTGGATATTGAATCGATCCAGTGGCTGGAAGATTTTCTAAAAAGCTATGCCGGTGCAGTTGTTTTAGTTTCGCACGACCGTGCATTTCTGGATGCGGTAACCAACCGAACCATTGAGATTTCGCTGGGAAGAATATACGATTACAAGGCCAACTACACCAAATACCTGGAGCTTAGGCAAGAACACAAGGAAACCCAGCTGGCTGCTTATAAAAACCAGCAAAAGCTAATTGAAGATACCGAGAAATTTATTGAGCGATTTCGGTACAAGGCAACAAAGGCTGTTCAGGTGCAATCGCGCTCGAAAATGCTTGAAAAACTGGACCGAATTGAAATTGATGAAGAAGATAACTCGCGACTCAACATCCGTTTTCAACCACCGGAACGCTCTGGAACAATTGTTGCCGATTGCAAACACTTGACAAAAAGATATGGCGACTTATTAGTTCTCGACGACATTCATTTAATGATTGAGCGCGGTGACAAAATTGCTTTTGTTGGTAAAAACGGCGAAGGAAAAACAACTTTGGCTCGCGTTATTATGAATGAACTCGACTACCAGGGTAACTTGAAGATCGGACATAATGTAAAAATCGGCTATTTTGCTCAGGATCAGGCTCAACGATTAAATGAGAATTTATCGGTATTGGAAACAATCGACGAAATAGCTGTTGGCGATGTTCGAACTAAAATCAGGGATATCCTTGGGGCTTTTATGTTCTCGGGCGAAGATGTTGAGAAAAAAGTAAAAGTGCTGTCGGGAGGCGAGCGCTCACGGCTGGCGATGATCCGGCTGATGCTGGAGCCTGTGAACTTTTTGGTGATGGATGAACCGACCAACCACCTGGATATGCGTTCGAAGGAGATTTTGAAACAAGCTTTGGCTAGTTACGAAGGAACTGTTTTAGTTGTATCGCACGATCGTGAGTTTTTGGATGGGCTGGTCAATTGTGTTTATGAGTTTAAAGACCGTAAAGTCAAACAACACCTTGGTGGTATTTACGAATTCCTCCGTCGCAAGAAGATGGAATCGATGAAAGAATTGGAGCGCAAAAGTCAAGTTAATTCCAATTCTGAAAAAAAAGAAAAACCGCAGCAGGAAGAAAGCAAATTCAGCTACAACGAGCGCAAGGAAATAAATAAAAACATTAGTCGGTTGGAAAAGCAAATAGCGCAAGCAGAGCAGGAAATTACAAATCTGGAAAATAAGATTGAAGATTACGACAAGAGAATGGCAAATCCTGATTCGCTGGAAGATCATAGCATCTTTGAAGAGTATGATCAACTAAAAGCCAAACTTGAAGAAGTTATGACAGCATGGGAAAACAACCAACTGGAATACGAAACATTGAAAGAACAAAAAACCTGGTAACATGTATAAAGCAAAACCACAGAAAAATACTGACGACTTTATTTTTGGCATCCGTGCCGTTATTGAAGCCATCGACTCAGGAAAAGAAGTTGATAAAATACTGATCAAAAAAGGCTTGGGCGGCGAATTGTTTAAAGAGCTGTTTGACAAGATCAGGGAATTCCAGGTTCCGTTTCAGTATGTGCCGATGGAGAAAATCAACCGCATTACCCGAAAAAATCACCAGGGAGTACTGGCCTTTATTTCACCGGTTACTTTTTATGAGTTGGAAAACTTTCTTCCATCGGTATTCGAAGCTGGCAAAAACCCGTTAATTTTGGTATTGGATCAGGTAACCGATGTTCGAAATTTTGGAGCGATCGTACGCACGGCAGAATGTGCGGGGGTTGACGCAATCGTGATTCCCGAGAAGGGAGCTGCCAGAATTAACGCCGATGCGGTAAAAACTTCGGCTGGAGCGTTGCATCTGCTACCAATCTGTCGAACTAAAAATCTAAAGGAAAGCATTATTTATCTGAAAGAATCGGGGCTAAAAATCGCGGCAGCTACCGAAAAATCTTCATTCAACTATACCCAGGCCAACCTTTCGGGGCCCACAGCCATCATCATGGGCTCGGAAGAAAAAGGGATTGAAATGCAATTATTGAACTTAGCCGATGAGCAAGTTCAAATTCCTATTCTTGGTAAAATTGAATCGCTTAATGTTTCGGTAGCCGCCGGACTATTAATTTACGAAGCCGTCAGACAACGTCTTCATCATTCATGAATGGGCACCTGACGTTTAAAGGTTTCCTCCAACGAAATGAACGTTTCGGTACTCGAAATTCCGCCAATTCGTTGGACTTTGTCGCTTAAAACTTCCTTCAAATGTTCATTATCACGTGCATACACTTTCACAAAAATAGCATATTGCCCTGTAGTGTAATGACATTCGACAATTTCTGGAATTTCTTTTAATTGGTTGGCAACATCTTCGTAAAACCCACCTTTTTCAAGAAAAACGCCAACATAGGTACATGTCTTATAATCAACCTTCTTGGGATCAATATGATACCCTGATCCGGTAATTACATTCATCTCAATCATCCGATTTACGCGTTGGTGAACAGCAGCTCGAGATACGCCAACTTCGGAAGCAACGTCCTTAAAAGGAACACGTGCATTTTTAGTAATAATGTCCAGAATGTGTAAGTCTATCTGGTCCAAATTGTTTCTTAGTGTCATATAATTTAACTTCAGCCTTAAATTTATGCGTCTAAAATTAAATAAATTTTAGCAGATAGATAAATAAACAAAAACTTATCTTTCAATATGCAAACGAAAGTCATATTTTCGATTCACTCCTAACTAACTGGGTTCGAAATAAATGATCAGTTAAACATTTCCTAAATGTTAAATTAGACGAGGCTCTCAGTGACATTTTTTATCAAATTGAATAAATATTTTTGAATTATTCTTTGATTTTCTACTTTTACACCCAAATTAGTGTCAATTTGATACGGCTGAAGAAATTCTAATTGACAATATGTAGACATTGTAGGTAAACTTAAAATAATTTGACATTATGAAGAACGCTAATCTAAGTTGGCTTTTTATTCTATTATTATTGGTTGTTGCGGCAGTAGTGGGAGTATTTTTCCCAAGTGGTTTTGGTGGACTGAATGACCCGAACATCAGCACAGGAGATACTGCCTGGATGCTTACTGCAACAGCATTGGTTTTATTAATGACCCCTGGTCTTGCATTCTTCTACGGGGGAATGATTCACTCCAAAAACATTTTATCAACCATGTTGCAAAGTTTTATTGCCATGGGTGTAATTAGTGTAATTTGGGTAATTTGTGGTTTTAGTATTGCATTTGGCGACAGTATTGGCCCCGACGGATATGGTTTGTTTGGTAATCCCTGGACTTTCTTCATGTTTAAAGGAGTAACAGGACACACTGATCCAGATCTGGCGCCAACATTCCCATTAGCGCTGTTTGCGATGTTTCAGCTTAAATTTGCCATTATCACTCCGGCATTAATTACCGGATCATTTGCAGGTAGGGTGCGGTTTCGTTCCTACATGCTATTTATGGTACTTTTCTCGCTGTTTATTTACGCACCATTAGCCCACTGGACATGGCATCCGAACGGTTTCCTGAGAAACTGGGGAGTACTTGACTTTGCAGGAGGTACTGTTGTACACATGTCTGCTGGTTTTGCAGCCTTGGCAGGTGCCATGTTTCTGGGGAAACGAAAAGACTTTGGTCAGGAAGTACGTCCGGCTAATATTCCATTTGTATTGCTGGGAGCAGGTATGCTTTGGTTTGGATGGTTTGGTTTTAATGCCGGATCAGCACTTGGAGCCAACTCAACTGCAGCACTTGCACTAATGAATACAAATACTGCTTCGGCAGCTGCTATGTTAGCCTACTTGTTTTACGATATGGTCAAAGGTAAAAAACCAACTGGTATGGGAGCTTCAATTGGCTTAGTTGTAGGTCTGGTTGCCATTACCCCTGCTGCTGGTTTTGTAAATGTCGGTTCTAGTATCTTCATTGGTGTTGTTGCTGCTCTTGTTAGTAACTACGCAATTGAACTTCGCTCAAAAACAAGGCTGGATGATACCCTCGATGTATTCCCGGCTCACGGAATGGGTGGTATTGTTGGAATGCTTCTTACAGCCGTTTTTGCTCAGGAAGTTGGGCTAATTTACGGAGAATTCACCACTTTCCTTTATCACTTGCTAGCCTTGTTAATTGTAGGTATTTTCACATTTGGAGGTTCTTTGTTAATGTATAAAATTACGGATATGATTGTTCCATTACGTGTTTCGCCTCAAGGTGAAAAAGTTGGATTGGACATTAGTCAGCACAACGAATCATACGACTTTGAATATAAAAGCGACAAAATGCTTTAACGTGTCGCTCTTTTATATGCTCAAAACTCCCCTTATCTCCGGGGAGTTTTTTTTGCCTAAACTTTTGTTGACTACAATTATTCTACCGGAATCAACCGCAGGATTTTGCCCGGATTTTCAATGGCTACATAGATATATCCATCAGGACTCATTTCAACATTCCGAACCCGACCAATATTTTCTAACAATTTTTCCTGATGAGTCACTTGTTCGCCTTCCAAAACAATCCGCTCTAAATACATAAACCGGAGTGACCCAACTAAAATATTATTCTTCCAGTTTTTATACCGATCTCCTTTAACAAAGGTTGTTCCGCATGGAGCTATCGATGGAACCCAATAAGTAACAGGCTGAGCCATCCCCTCCTTCTCGGTTAGTTCGGTGAAAGTTGTACCATTGTAATTTATTCCGTATGAAATGACCGGCCAACCATAATTCACCCCGGGCTTGATTAGGTTTAGTTCATCTCCACCACGCGGACCATGTTCGGTTTCCCATATTTCGCCAGTCTCGGGGTTCATGCAAGTTCCCTGCGGATTACGATGTCCATACGAGTATATGCTCGGAACAGCATTAGGCGTATCCAAAAACGGATTGTCTGCCGGAATTGAACCATCATCATGCACCCGATGAATTTTCCCACAGGTATTTGTCAAACTCTGAGGATTTTCGTCGCGATTTCCACGGTCTCCAACGCCAAAGAATAAGTACCCCTCCCGATCGAACTCAAGCTTACATCCCCAGTGCTGGCCTTTGTTTGTATCAGGAAAACCATTAAATATAACTTGTTGATCAACCAGTTGGTTACCGTCAAGTTTCGCTCGCATCACATTGGTGCAGCCTTTGTTTTTATTGTCATCAGCATATCCGGAATACGAAAAATACAACCATCCATTGCTTTCATAATCAGGGTGTAATTCTAAATCGAGCAAACCGCCCTGTCCTTTTACCATAATTTCGGGCAAGCCGGATATCTCCTGTAACTCATTTTTGGAAAAGCGATACAACTTTGCAGAACGTTCAGCAATTAACAAATCTCCATTGGGTAAAAATTCCAGTCCCCAAGGAATACCCAAGCCCGAAACAACCGTATCGACAATAAAATTCTGAACCTCTGATTGAACCGTAGCATTTGCCGACAAAGCGGGCTTCAATGCTTCCTTATCTTCCGGCACACCTTCTTTTACATACTCAGCAAGCGCTATAATCTCTTCGTCAGAAAATGTAGCTTCAAAAGCAGGCATTCCCATTTCGTCTCGCCCGTATGTTATACTGGTCACTAAACTGGAATTATCATCTCCAAACATCCACTCCTTCTCTTCAAACTTTTCCAGATTATTACCATGGCAACCAGCACAATAATTTTGATAATTTTCAGCCGCCTTTACACGTTGCTTTTCATCGTGTTGACCATTTCCCATCGAACAACTAACCGATGAAAGCCCTAAAAAAATAACTAAAATTGAAGAATTAACAAGAAGACGAATCATAACAAGAAAGCTTTAACGTTTAACTTCAAAACAAAAAGTGAATCAAAAAGTTAACGCTTTTTTGTTAATAAATGACTAATGTATACCTGAAATTAATTATTCGTCCTAAATAAAAAAGTCCGATCAGCCTCAACGAACCAAAAATTCAAGACAAACCGGACGCGGGACTTCTATACTTTTTCCGGTATAAGCTAACATCCCTGATTCCACGTCAATGTCAAACAGCGTAACATTGTTACTTTTTTTATTGGCCACCAACAGGTAGTTTCCGTCGGGAGAAATTGTAAAATTGCGAGGCCAATCTCCAACTACCGGTTCTGTTTCAACTAACGTTAACATCCCATTATCATCTCGCTCAAACACGGCAATTGAATTATGCCCCCGGTTTGAGCTATAAATAAATCGCCCGTCAGCACTCACATGGATATCAGCTCCTGAGTTAGAGCCGACAAAATCCGTGGGCAAACTAGATAGAGTCTGAATCGGATCGAAAGTATCCCCTGTTTTCTTTAAAACAGAAACAGTGGAGTGCATCTCATTCATGACATAGATAAACTTTCCATCGGGCGAAAAATCAAAATGCCGAGGTCCGGCTCCCGGAGACATGTTTAGAACAGATTGTTCGGCTTCCTCAAACTTATTGGCTGCCTGATTGAACCGATAAAATTCAACTTTATCTGTTCCCAAATCTGCTGACACCAACACTTCGCCCGAAAAACCAAACTGAGCGGAATGAGCGTGCGGTGCTTTTTGTCTGGCGGAATCGGGGCCACTACCAGCATGCTGGATCTGCTGAAAACAATCGGTTAAGCTACCATCATCATTAACCTCAAATAAACTTAAACTTCCACTGGAATAATTTGATGCCACCACAAAATGGCCGTCTGGCGACACAGCTACATGGCACGGGTGATAGCCTTTAGTCGGCTTTTGGTTTATTTTATTCAGTTCTCCTGAAGCCGAAATCCGATATGAAGTAACAGAGCCACTATCAATCCCCGGACTCTCTTTCACTTCCGATACGGCATATAAATATTTTTTATCCGGACTTATCGCTAAAAAAGAAGGATTCTCTTTATTTTCAGTAATCGATTTTAAGCTAAGATCCCCAGTCCGTTCATCAAACTGATAACAATAAATTCCCTCACTCCCTGCGTCGGTGTATGTTCCAACATAAAGTAAGGTTTCATTCGTATCTTTCTCACAAGAAATCAATAAAACGGAAATCAATAGAGTAATCAGAAGAAGTGCTCTCATAATGATCAATTTAAATTCAAACTATCTGGTAATTCTGTTGTTTTAGATTTTATATTGAAAACCTAAAAATAAAGGAAATGAAGCTAGCAAAAACATTTTTCACCATTTTTATTTTAGTTATTTCGTCACACAGCTTCGGACAAAAACTGGTTGAAGTTTGGCGAACAGGCCCTACCATGAAAACACCCGAGTCGGTCTATTATAGTCCCGATCACGATGTGATTTTTGTAGCCAACATCAACGATAATCCATCGGAGAAAGATGGAAATGGGTTTATTACGCAGCTAAACGCCGACGGATCAGTGAAAAACATGAATTGGGTTTCCGGACTGAGTGCCCCAAAAGGGATGGCAATTTTTGATGGAAAACTCTACGTTTCTGACGTTGATGAATTAGTTGAAATTGACATTGACCAAGCAAAAATTATCAACCGCTATCCGGCTCCCGGCTCAATTTTTTTGAATGATGTTGCTGCCTGCAGTAACGGGACAATTTTTGTTACCGACAGCAGAACAAATAAAATTCATGCACTGTCGGATGGTAAGTTTACGGTTTGGCTTGAAAGCGAAGATTTTAAAGGAATAAATGGTCTCTACACCGAAATGGGGAAATTATACATTGGATCGGACAAAATACATGTTGCTGATGTCAAAACAAAAGAATTAAAAGAGGTCCAATCCGATTGTCAGGGAATTGATGGACTTGACAAGGATAATGATGACAACTTTGTTTTCTCAAATTGGGCAGGGCGTATTTTTTATCTCGAAGACGGGCAGATGACCAAAATGTGGGATTCTACAAAAGAGGAAATTAACACAGCCGATATCTTTTTTGCTAATGATCTTAATTTATTGTTGGTGCCTACATTTTTTAACAATCAGGTTGTTGCCTATCGTATTGAAAAATGATAACTTGAAATTCGATTTTCAAAGTTGAAATCCGTACTGACAAGTTGAATACAAAAACCTTTAAATTATGGCAAAAGGAAAAATTGCAGAAAAAAGTCCGATCATGATGGAGATGAAACCAGGCACCTATTACTGGTGTGCCTGCGGCAAAAGTAGCAACCAACCATTTTGCGATGGTTCACATCAAGGAAGTGAATTCACCCCAAAAAAAGTTAAAATTGAAAAAGAACAGACCGTATTTTGGTGCCGATGCAAACAAACGGACAACCCGCCATTTTGCGACGGATCGCACAATAAATTGTAAAATCTTACAACATTAATGATGAAGGGAGACTATTTTAGTTTCCCTTTTTTTTATCCGAAACCCGGCTTTCTTTGGGAATAGCTGATTGCCAGATACAACACTCCCCTATCCATTTAAGACCTTTTTGTCTCATTCTGATAAAATCTTATTCATCATGAGAATAACGGGAAGGCTCCAATTAACCTATGCTCCTAATACTCAAAAACTAAACGAAACACCAGTGTTTTGGCACTTCGTTTGCAATTTTCGAGCGAAGTAAAGTCCATATAAAAAAAATTAAACATGAGTGGATGGATACTGTTAGAAAAAACGAGAAGAAGAAGAAAGTAATTAACGTAAAATCTAATTGTAATGTTAAAAATTTCAAAAATGATGAAATCTAAAATCTCAATTTTATTAATTTTTGCATTGGTAATGATCCAATGTTCTGAGGATAATGAAATTGAAGAACAACAGGGCGAACTCAGTGTGAAATTAACGGATGCCCCTTCTGATGATGCCAATATTCAAGGAACCTTTGTAACGGTTTCTGAAGTCCATGTTAACGGACAAAAAGTTGAAGGGTTTGCCAAACAAACAATCGAAGTGTCAGCCTATCAAAATGGGAATGCTAAATTGCTGGCTAATGAAATGGTTGAAGCAGGGAACTACTCAAGTGTCACCGTTGTTCTCAACAACCAATCAGACGAAAATGGCGACTCACCCGGCTGTTATGTCTTAACTGACGACAACAATAAACATTCGTTGGAAGCTTCATCGAGTTCAACGACCGAAGTAACCTTCAACAAGCCTTTTGCCGTTGAAGCGAATGGTGTGACCAACTTGGTAATTGACTTTGATTTGCGAAAAGCAATTGTTCGCGATGAAGACACTGATTCAGAAAGTGATTACAAGTTTGTTACAACTGCTGAATTGATCAATTCACTGCGCATTGTTGAAGAAGATAATTGTGGTGAAATCGAGGGAACGATCAGCAACAATTCTTCCAGCGACGATAAATTGGTTGTATATGCCTACGAAAAAGGAACATTCGATATGAACACCGAAACAAATGGCCAAGGGGACAGTATGGTATTATTCGCAAATGCTAAAACCAGTGCAAAAGTAGATGGTCATGGTAATTATCAATTGTCTTTTCTTGAAGAAGGTGAATATGAGATTCATGTTGCATCCTACGAAGAAGACTCAAGCGGAGAAGTTACCTTCAACGGGACTGTTAATGTCACAAGTATAATTAACGGTCTATTGCTCAACTCTATTCAGGTTGAAGCTAACAGTCAGGTCAATCTGGACATGGAAATATCAGTGCTATAATAAAATACACCTGCAATAGTAAAAACAAAGGGAGCACAAATTTGCGTTTGTGCTCCCTTTTCTTTTTTCAATTAATGCTTGTGTCCATCGTGAGGTTCTGCTTTTTCTTCAGCAGCACGATCGTATTGGCAGCAGCCGGGAAGTTCATTGTAAACTTCGTCTTTCGCTTTGTGCATCTTGGTGTCGTGCCCGGCTTTGGCAATCGCCATATGCACTTTATGTACATCGGTTTTGCTATCGTCCAGCGTTACTTCCATCATTTTGGTTTTTTTGTCCCAGTCGGCAGTGGTCACACCATCAACCGACTTCGCTGCTTTTTCGATGCGTTTTTCGCACATACCGCAGTTACCATACACTTTAAACTTTTCGGTTTTGCTTTTCGCTAAAACACTTCCGGCACCCATCATCATCAGGATGGCCAGCATCATTACTTTTGTTTTCATTACTTTCAATTTTAATGGTTACTAATTCTATTATTTCATCGAATAAAAAACTAATTTTACCCAGCACTTTTGCCTCTTTAGCTCAGCTGGTAGAGCAGCTCATTCGTAATGAGCAGGTCGTGGGTTCGAGTCCCATGAGAGGCTCACGAATAAATTTTCAACACGAAGCCACAAAGTCACTATGGATTGGTTATGTTGTGTTCCACCCTTCCTTTGAAATATTCAATAATGAATATTCAATTTTAAATTTTGAAGGAACCAGCCTGATGCTTTAAACATTTCTTTTTATTTTCCACAGCACGATCCCGAAGTCGGGCTTTTATCGTGTACACATTCTGTCTTTTTGCCGGTCTTTTTCATTACTCCGGGAACTTCCGGGGAAGCATGATTATTTGTTTTTCTATTACTATCCCTTTCATATTGACAGCAGCCAGGCAGTTCGGCATATCGTGCATCACTGGCACTAAAAAGCCCGGTGTCATGCCCGGCCATCGCAATCGCAGTCTGTATTTTTAGCACACTTGTTTTTTGATCGTCATAACTAACGGATAACTCGCCGGTTTTCTTATTCCAGTCAGCTGCTTCAACACCATTCAGCGAAGTGGCGGCTTTTTCAATTCGCTTTTCGCACATGCTACATTTTCCGTCAACTTTAAATTCATCGGTTTTGGTACCTGCAAATACTGTTCCTGATCCGATGAACAATAAGGTAATCAAGCTTAATACTTTTGTTTTCATTTACTCTAACTTATGGTTTTTATTAATTATTTATTTATCGCTTTCGAAGCCGTAAGGCATTAAATATCACCGACACCGAGCTAAAACTCATGGCTGCGGCTGCAATCATAGGACTCAGTAGGAGTCCGAAAAATGGGAATAAAATCCCTGCTGCAATGGGCACTCCCAACGAATTGTAAATAAATGCGAAAAAGAGGTTTTGCTTGATATTGCGCATTATCTTATTACTCAGCTCACGTGCTCGGACGATTCCATTCAGGTCGCCTTTTACCAACGTAATTTCAGCGCTTTGCATGGCAATATCTGTGCCAGTGCCCATAGCAATGCCCACGTTGGCCTGCTCAAGTGCAGGCGCATCGTTTATTCCATCGCCAGCCATCGCGACTACATGGCCCTTCTCCTGCATTGCTTTTACCTGGTTGTATTTATCTTCTGGCAAACATTCTGCTTGAAAACCATCCAGTCCCAGCTCATCTGCCACTGCTTTGGCAGTTAACTTATTGTCACCGGTGAGCATGTGTACCTTTACCCCCATCCCTTGCAACTCTTTGATCGCTTTGGCCGAGGTTTCCTTAATTTTGTCGGCTACACTAACAATGCCTTCCACTTTGTTTTTAAGGATGAGGTACATCACCGTTTGTCCGGCTGACTGCCACTCTTCAACGATATTCCTATTTTTATCATCGAGCGTCACTCTGAAGTTTTCAAGTAGCCTGTGATTTCCCAAGCCAATTTTTTCATTTTCATAAATGGCTTGTACGCCTTTCCCGGTGACCGATTCAAATTTATCGAGTTTCATTACCTCCAGTTTATTGGCTTTTGCCCCAGCCACAATGGCATCGGCCAGCGGATGTTCGCTGTTGGCATCCACCGAAGCGGCCAGTTGCAGGATTTCAAGGTCGCTTAGTTTTCCAAATGACTTAAACTCCTTCAGGCTTGGCTTTCCCTCGGTGATCGTTCCGGTTTTATCAATGATAAGGGTGTCCACTTTATTCATTTCCTCAATAGCACGGGCATCTTTTACCAACACGCCGGCCTGGGCCATCCGTCCCGATCCAACCATAATCGACATAGGAGTCGCAAGACCCAATGCACACGGACAGGCTATAATCAATACCGCCACTGCATTTACAAACGCATAAACGTATGCAGGTTCCGGTCCCCAAATTGCCCAAACTGCAAAGGTGATCAGAGCGATACCAATTACGATCTGCACAAAGTATTTAGCTACTGTATCGGCCAGTTTCTGAATGGGTGCGCGTGAACGGCTGGCCGTGTTTACCATTTCAATGATTTGTGCAAGCAGGGTGTCGCTGCCCACTTTTTCGGCTTTCATTTCGAAAGCAGTTTTACCGTTAATTGTTCCTCCTGTTACCTTGTCACTTTCTGTTTTTTCAACGGCAATCGGCTCACCGGTAATCATACTTTCGTCAATCACCGCCTCGCCTTGATGAATGATTCCGTCGACCGGTATTTTTTCGCCGGGTTTTACTTTTAAAATATCACCAACATTCACATCCTCCAGCGGAATTTCTGTTTCTTCGCCGTTGCGGATAACCCTTGCCACCGGTGGCACCAAATTCAGGAGGGCTTTTATGGCCGAATTGGTTTTACTGTGAGCGCGCAACTCTAAAACCTGCCCCATAAGCACCAGTGTTAAAATAACTGCCGCTGCCTCGAAATAAAGGTGGACATTGCCGTTTCCATCTTTAAATTGTGCCGGAAAAACCGAAGGGAGCACTAAGGCAAACACACTGAAAAGATACGCTGCACCAACGCCAATAGATATTAGTGTCCACATATTAGGCGACCATCTCACAATTGAACTCCATCCACGCTTAAAGAAAATACCACCCGAATAAAACACAACCGGGGTTGCAAGTATAAATTCTATCCATCCCAGAATTTTTTTCGAAGCCATATTTTCAAGGGCCAGAAATGGTATCATATCTGACATGGCGATAACAAATACCGGAACACTCAATGCCAGAGCTATCCAGAATTTTTTTGCCATTTTCTTGTATGACTTTTCTTCTTCGCTGGATTCTTCACCTTTTTCGGGGACTAAATCCATTCCGCATTTTGGACAGGTTCCCGGATGATCTTGCTTGATCTCAGGATGCATTGGGCAAGTATAGGTGACACCTGCTGTCTGCCTTGTTTCTTCTTTCTTTAAATGCATTCCGCAAACAGGACAGTCGCCAGGCTTATCGTAGGTTTTGTCACCTTCACAATGCATTGGACAATAATATTGCCCGTGGCTGCTTTTTGCCTTCGTTGCCTGATGCTGGTGGTGTTCGTGATGATGCTCGTGCTTTGCTTCAGTCCGTCCATCATCAGGAACCAGGTGCATATTGCACACCGGGCAATCACCCGGCTTGTCGTAGGTTTTATCACCTTCGCAATGCATGGGGCAATGGTATTTTGTTGTATTTGCTGTGTCCATGAGTTTTGTTTTTACTTAATCAGACATCAGGTCATGATAAGATGGCCCGTTTTTTATCTTCAAACAATGGTGCCAGATGCATATTACAAACCGGGCAGCTGCCGGGTTCGTCGTAGGTTTTGTCCCCTTCGCATTTCATCGGGCATTGGTAAACATTTTTTGCATCACTGCTTTGATCCGCCTGGTGATGGAGAACATGTCCGCTGCCACCACAGCAGGGAGCTGCTTCGCTCATCTCACTTGGCTGTCCGAATCCTTTGAATATTTCTCTCAGTGTTTTCATAATCAGTTGTTTTAAATTCAATAATTCAAAGTTACGCCATGTCTGACAGAGACTTATTACACAATTTCCGAATTCATTTACATCATTTTAAGGTTTCAAACCTTGTCGATCGATTTTCGCTTTTGTTCGCCCAGTTTCTTAAAAAATGAAGGCGTGAAACCAGTCACTTTTTTGAACTGTCCCGATAAATGCGCCACGCTGCTATACCCCATTTCAAAGGCGATTTCGCTTAGTGTTTTCTCATCGTAGACCAACAATTCTTTAACCCGCTCAATCTTCAGGTTGATCAAGTGTTTTTCAATGGTTGTCCCTTCTACCGAAGAATAGAGCGAACTCAAATAATTGTAATCGTGGTTAAGTCGAGCAGACAAGTAATCGGAAAAATTCTCATTTACTTTTTCCTGATCCTCATACATGTAGTCAATACACTGTTTCTTGATCTGCTCGATGATCCGGCTTTTCGCATCACTTATAATTTCAAAGCCAACCTGAATCAATTTTTCCTGAATTGCCGCGAATTCACTTTCGTCCAGCTTTTCCTCGAGGATAACTTTTCCCATTTGCACTTTAGCCTTCTGAAAACCGGCTTCTCTAAAGATGTCGGAAACGACCAAAATGCAACGGTTGCACACCATATTTTTGATATGAAGCTCCATAAATGTTCAGCTCTAATTAGATGGCCAAAATTCCTTTCTCATCGGTTCGTACTTTATAGACCTCATCGACAGGAGAAACCAAGATCATCCCATCACCTCTGTACCCTGTTCGTCCATGTTCACGAATGAGTCCAACAACCGGGTCAACATGTTCATTTGCAACCAACATTTCCAGTTTAATCACCCGGTAGGCATCAGCATAAGGATATTTGTCACTGATATGTTGCTTTTCATGGTCGGAATACTGGCCAGTACCTTCACATTCAACAAAGGTCATGCAACAATACCCATCCTTTTTTAAGGCATTGTATACAACTTCGACCATCCTGTGTCTTATATAAGCTTTGATGAGTTTCATCGTTCTATCGTTTTAATGGTTAATCTTATTTTGCACTAACTTCCCCGCAATCTGCAATCTCTTTCAGTTCACATGACGAACACGTTTGATCCTTTCCGCTACCTTCGTCTTCCAATGAACAAGAGTGTACAGTAAACTCAGCATCTTTATCAAATAAAAGCTTCACACCTAAGGCCAACATGATAATGGCGACCAAAATGACTGATATAAGAATCGTTTTAATAATCATGACTTTAATTTTTAAGTTACTTTTTAATCACGTAATTAAAGTTAGTTAATTCATGAGGCTTATCTGTTATATAATTCATCGAAAGATTTATATATTCTTCTCATCACAACTACGATCTGTCAATTCAGGTTCATAGCCATCTGCGGCCTTCCGAAGCTACAGGACTACATACCCTTCGTCCCATGAAAGTTCATTTGATAAGAGGTATCACCATCTTCCATTTGAAAACGATACCCGAAGGTCATTCGTTCCGAGTCAAAACCTCCAAAATGCTCATCTCCCGGGCTATGCTCATCAGCCATGTGATGCTCCCATTCAGTCTCACCTTCGTGCCTGTCGCCCATCATACCTCCCATCATATGGCCTTGTCCCAAGGAATGCCCGTACCTATGTTCAAAATCATCGCCGGTGAGGCACACCATCACACTGTCGTGACTGCTTTCGTAATAGTTAAGCATGAAGGTGGTATCCAACACATCGCTGTAACAATGCACTTCAATTTCTTCGTCATTGAGCATTGATATGACTGCAGTCGCGCTTACCTCCGTTAGAGTTGATCCTGAGGTGTTTTTTAATGTACTGGCTGTTAACGTGCCGTTGTAAGTTCCTTCTATTGTCTGGTCAGAAACCTCGTCATTTTTGTTGCAGGCTGTTATGACCAATATTGCGATAACGGCCAATATTTGAGTTATTTCTATTCGTCTCATAATTGATATTTTTTATTTGGGTTTACTTAAGAATTTGAAGAAAGGAAGAAACGAATTTCTTCCTTTCCTGTCTTTCCTATTATTCCAGGGTTTCCCTGGTCTCTCCACATCCTAACATTTCGTCCCCGAAATAAGGATTTCGTATCTCTTCTGTTTCGCTAAACCAATAGGCCCCTTTGTCGCGGTTAGCCATCGGGCAATATTGATAGTAAGTCGTCTTGTCCTTCAAGCCAAACATTTTCAGGCTTTTGTAGAAAGCCAAATTGAATTGTGCGAATTCGGTTCGTTGCTCTTCAATGTCCATCGATTTGCTGATCGTACTGATGGTACTCTCCAGTGTTTTCAACTGATCCATCCAGGCCATGTGTGCATCGCCTTTGAGCAATCCCATATCAACATTCTTCAGTGATTTTTCGACATCCTGAGCCGCAACCATCACTTGGTGAGCCTCAGAGGCAACAAATGCGTCCTTCATGACAAGGTAATTTTCATAGACCTTAGTCAGTTGTTGCTTAAAAGCAGGATCGGTTTCAAGCGATTCAACAGGAGTGTGTTTTTCAACCGTTGTTTCTGTTCCCATCTCTGTCCCGCCGTGGTCATGCCCAGTCATCACCGCACCACCTTCGGGGCTCATCATGCTCGGCTTGCCGGCGAGCTGTGCCGCGGCATCAATGCTGAAGGTACCGTTCACCGCAATTTCTTCGCCTCGCTCCAATCCGCTCTTAATGATGAAGCTCTCGCCCAGCGAAGGCCCCAGCGTCACCTCACGCATTTTGAAACTCACGCCTTGCTCCGTTGTGGTCTTCACATAAACCAGCGAACGCTCGCCGGTCCACATCACCGCGGTTTTTGGTACCACCACCGATCCCGGCTCCGCTGTAAGTTCCGCTTCAACCGTTCCCGACGCAAACATCTCGGGTTTTAACTGGAGACCAGCATTGCTGAACTCCACCCGGGCTTTGGCCACCCGTGTCTGGGGATCAATCACCGGATCGAGCCAGGAGATCGTTCCTTCAAACGACTCACCCGGCAGGGAAGCGACGGTAAAATTGACGCGGTCGCCCCGCTCGATCCATGCCAGGTCGGACTCGTACACATCAAAGAGCACCCATACCCGCGAGAGATCAGCAATCTCGTAGATGGCCTCGCCCCTGCCGATATAGTCACCCAGTTTGACCTTCTTTTCCATCACATATCCGGAGCCCTCGGCGTAAACCTCAAATTCCTCTTTGGACTTCCCTGATGCCAACAGGGCTTCCACCTGGCTATCCGACAGCTTCCAGTTTTTCAGTTTCTCTTTGGCAGCACTGAACAGCTGCGGTTGTGTCACCTTGATTTTTTGGGCTTCAAACAGTTCTTCCTGGGCCGTGACCAATTCCGGCGAATACACTGCTGCAACAGGCTGTCCCTTGCGGACAAACTCGCCTGTGAAATTCACCATTAACTTTTCAACCCGCCCGGGTAGGTGCGACGACTGGGAAAAAACCAGCCGCTCGTCGGCCTGCACCTTGCCGTTCAGCCGCACAGATTTGACAGGTTCGAGCGAGCCCACGACAGCCGTGCTGACGTTGGCCAGTTGCATGGCCGTTGCCGACATGCGGATGGCCATGGGATCCTGCTCACCGTCTTGCTCACTTTCGAGCGGAATCAAATCCATCCCGCAGATAGGGCAATCGCCCGGCTCCCCCTGACGGATCTGCGGGTGCATGGAGCAGGTCCAGGTTTCCGACTCAGCGGACACTTCCGTTTCATGATCATGCCCCTCGTGTCCGGTTTCGCCTCCGGAACCACCAAAAAGCATCCAGCCCAGTAACACACCTACCAGCAATGTTGCAAGTACCGTTAAAATTGTTTTTTTATTTGTTGTCTTCATTTTTATTCAGTTTTTGCAGTAATGTAATGGAGTTTGGCCAGCGCGATCTGGTATTTAGCTTCCGCGGTAGCCATCATTTTTTCGTATTTCAGCAGTTGCTGCTGCATGCGCAACACCTCTTCGAATTCCTTTCCGGAGTTGCCATAAGCGCTAAACAGCAGGTTGAGCGATTGCTGGGTAGTCACCAGTTGGTTTTCGTACAACTCAATCAGTTCCAATTGTTGCTGCATATCAAACCAAACGGTCTCATAACCCGAGCTAAGCGAGTTGACCAGCTCTTCGCGTTGCAGCGTGTAGCTTTCCTGCATCAAGCGCGCTTCTTTTACCGCTGCCTTGTATTTACCCCTGAAAATGGGAATGTTCACCGAAACCATCGGCATGAGGATATCCTTGCCGTTGTCAGCCAGGCTCATATCGCTGCGTTCAGCCACAACCGCATAGTCCAGTCCGACTCCCAGCTTTGGCAGTCCTTGTTTTTGAGCCGCAAGCTCACTGGCTTCACTCGCCTGTATTTTCAGGTCCAGCGCATTCAGCACCGGGTTGTTGGTCAGCAGCGAATCTCTTCGGAAATTAGCTGCCAAAGCTTCCGCTTCCAACGAATCCCGAATAAGAACTGCTTCGCCTTCCTCCCTGTTGAGCAATTGATTGAAGCTGGCGCGTAACGGTTTCTCCTTCTGATCCAGGATGCTCAGGTTGGTTTCGGCATCCTTCAACATCAAGTCCACCCGCAACACATCCACCATCGGAGCGGCACCGCTTTTGAACTTCGAATTGGCAATGGTTTTATACGATTGCAGAATGTCGATATTCTTCTGCTCGATCTTTTTCCATTGCTTGAGTTCGTACAGCGGGTAGTAGGCCGCCGCCACCTGATAGTGCAATTGGTTTTGCGCATCCAAAAACGATTGGTATTTGGCTTCCGCCATCAAGGTCGCCACATCGCCCTGCGCTTTCAATGTTCCAAACCAGGGAAACATCTGGGTGAGTGAGAATTTGGCTCGTTGCGGGCCCACACGCGTTTCAACCGGCGAGATGAAATAGCCGAAAGAAAACGAGGGGTCAGGCAAGGTATTCACCTGCGGTACTTTTTGCATGGCCGCTTCAAACTCCTTGTATTTGGCCTGCAATCCGGGATTGTTCTCCGAAGCGATTCGTTGGTAATCGCCAAGACTTTGTCCAAATGACGAAAACGATAGCAGAAACAAGGTTGTGATTAGAAGATAGAAGCTAGAAGTTAGATTATAGAATTTAGATTTCGGATCGTCTGGACTACTATTCCCTGCTTCTCCCTTCCTGTATCCGATAGCTATTTCATTTTCCATTGCTTTTCCAGTTTTGATGAAGTTTGTTTATCATTCTGCCAATTTGATCCAGCTCATCCGTCAATTGTGCGTACCTCTCACGATTGATATAACCGCACTCCAATGAGAATAAAAGCCAGGTCTCCGTTTCGGTACATGAACCTAACAAATGAATGAGATGCTGCTTAAAAACAGATTCATAAGTACGTTTTGCCCATCCTTCGCTTATATTGGAGCTGATTGATCTTGATGAACGCACAATTTGAGAGGTAAGAGAATAGATCTCTTCTTTTGGGAACTTACGTGTAATCCAGAAGATATCCATTGCAATTTTGAAGGATCTCTTATAAACTTCCAAATCTTTATATGACTGTATCATTCTTTATCATTTTAAATTTATAAAACACTTTACCATACTAGTTTCTGTGTTCTAATTTCTAACATCTATCCTCTCATTCCTACCATCCAGTTTTCGCTCTTCACGCATACTGTACAATACCGGCACAATGAAATAAGTGATGGCGGCAAAAATCATCCCGCCGAAAGCCGGAATAGCCATCGGAATCATGATATCTGCCCCGCGCCCAGTTGATGTCAGAATAGGAAGCAGCGCAATAATGGTTGTTGCCGAAGTCATCACTGCAGGCTTGATTCTTCGGTGGCCAGCTTCCACCACCGCCGCGCGGATACCTTTCATGTTGTCGGTCTTGTTTCTTTCAAAACTTTGGTCGAGGTAGGTCGCCATCAATACGCCGTCGTCAGTGGCAATTCCAAACAGGGCGATAAAACCGACCCACACCGCTACACTCAGGTTCACCGTGTGCATTTGAAACAGGTCGCGCATATTGGTTCCGAACAGGGAGAAATCGACAAACCAACCCTGACCGTATAGCCATATCATCATAAACCCACCGCTAAATGCCATGGCAATCCCAGAGAAAACCATCAGGGAGGTGGTGACTGACTTAAACTGGAAGTAAAGAATCAGGAAAACAATAACCAAAACCAAAGGAACAATAATAGAAAGGCGTTTTTCAGCCCGCACCTGATTCTCATAACTTCCGGAGAATTTGTAGCTTATTCCCGAAGGTACATCTAAATCTCCGGCATCAATCCTGCCCTGAATAGCATTCTGCGCATCGTTGACCACGCCCACTTCGGAAAAGCCATCACGCTTGTCAAACAAAACATAGCCAACCAAGAACGTATCTTCGCTTTTAATGGCCTGTGGACCGCGCTTGTATTCAAAATCAACCAACTGGCTGATGGGAATTTGCGCCCCGGTTGGCGTTGGGATCAATATTTTGCCCAGCGATTCGGGATCGTCACGCAGCTCGCGGGGATAGCGCACCCGCACCGGAAAGCGCTCGCGCCCTTCTACCGTTGAGGTAATTTCCATTCCGCCAATCGCCGTTTCAATGGTTTGCTGGACATCTTCCACGTTCAAGCCATACCGCGAAATTTCATCCCGGTTGATGTTCAAGTGCAGGTAAGGTTTGCCCACAATCCGGTCGGCAAACACCGCTTCGGCTTTTACCGAAGGGACTTCTTTCAATATCTCCTCCAGTTGCATCCCAAATGCTTCAATGGTTGGCAGGTCTGGAGCGTACACTTTAATCCCCATGGGGGCGCGCATGCCGGTCTGCAGCATCACCAGTCGCGTTTCAATGGGCTGTAGTTTGGGCGCCGAGGTTACTCCGGGAATTTTTGCCACTTTCACAATCTCGTTCCAGATATCGTCAGGCGATTGGATTTGCTCGCGCCAATTACGGAAATAATTACCCCAATCGTCCGGCACCAAATCCGCACGGGTCACCCCACGTTTCAGGGCTTCCTCATTGCTAAGCGTGTCTCCATTCACCAATATAAAACGGTCATCCTTATCCACCTTAAACCGCGTGCGGTGCCCTTTTTCGTTAAGCATGTACTCCGGGCTGTAGTTGATCACGTTTTCGTACATGGAAATGGGAGCCGGATCGAGCGCAGATTCTACCCTTCCTAATTTTCCGACGGTAAGCTCAACTTCAGGAATGTTGGTCAGCAACATATCCAGCTGACCCAAAACCTTCCGGTTGTATTCAAAGCCCGAATGGGGCATGGAAGTGGGCATGAGCAGAAAGCTACCTTCATTAAGTGAAGGCATAAATTCTTTTCCAATTGCGGGGAATGTATGGGTCAATCCGGACCACACTTTGGTTGTGCGAACATTCCAGCCTACCGCATCGAACCCCTTGGCTACAAAACCGAACAAAGAATTAAAACCTATAAAGGTTGTTGTTCCGAAGAGAATCAAAAAAGAAGGAATCAACAGAAACGTAACCTTATGGTCAAGGCACCATTTTAATATTGGTTTGTAGAAATACTCCAAAATTGTGAAGAACCCTAAGATAAGCGTCACAATCAAAGCAACAAATACCACATTCATGACCAAACTTTTGGCGGGTCCCAGCGGAAGCCAGTATTTAGCCAGCAACCAAATTACACCAATAACTACAATGATGATTTCAGCATGCTCAAACATCCAGTAGGCGGCTGATTTTGCTTTTTGTTGAACTGATTTATTGGAAGAAGTAGCACCTTCGCCTCCATTTAGTGCCTCTCCTCTAGCTTTTAACCTCGATCCTCTAAGCTCTTTTAACACACCTACAAGCCCAAAGGCCAGGAACATCATTCCGCCCCAGATTTGCCCGAATAAGAGAGCGGCAATACCAATGGGAATCAATATGATATTCACCCATTTCCTGATTTTCTGATTTTTGATTTTAGCGCCAAAGAACCAGTGGGCCAGCATGGGTAAAATAAACAAGGAGACTATCAATGCGGCTATCAGTGCAAAGGTTTTGGTGAAAGCCAGCGGCCCGAAGAGTTTCCCTTCGGCAGCCTGCATGGTAAATACCGGAATGAAACTCACAATGGTGGTCGAAACCGCAGTGAGTATTGCAGAGCTCACTTCAGAAGCACCGTTGTAAATGGTCGTTATAAGTTTTTGCCCGGGCGGGGCTTCATCCACATGCTTGATGATGTTCTCTGACAGAATGACCCCTAAATCGACCATTGTCCCAATGGCAATGGCAATACCGGATAAGGCAACAATATTGGCATCGACACCAAAGTAGCGCATGGCGATAAACACCATCAACACGGAAATGGGCAATAAACTGGAGATTAGAAAGGAGGCCCGAAGGTTGTATACCATCACAATCACGACCAAGATCACAATCAGGATTTGAAGCGAAATGGCCTCTTCCAATGTCCCCAATGTTTCGTATATCAATCCGGAGCGATCGTAAAAAGGCACGATCGTTAGTTGGCTAACCACGCCATTCTCCAATGTTTTTCGTGGCAACCCAGGCGAAATCTCCTTGATTTTGTCTTTCACATTGTTGATAACCTGCAACGGGTTGGCTCCATAACGTGCCACCACGACGCCGCCCACCACTTCGGCTCCGTCTTTGTCGAGCGCACCACGCCGGGTAGCTGGCCCCAGAGAAACGATTCCAACGTCCTGAATACGGATTGGGACATTTTCCTGAACGGCTACCACCGCTTTTTCAATGTCTTCCACTTTTTTGATGTACCCCAATCCCCGCACCAGATATTCAGCCTGGTTGATTTCGATGGTTTTGGCGCCAACATCCCTGTTTGACTTTTGCACCGCCTGCATGACTTTATGCAGCGGAATATTGTATGCCTTCAAGGCATCGGGGTTGACATCGATCTGATATTCCTGTACAAAACCACCAATGGAAGCCACTTCCGAAACGCCTTCGGTGGCATTCAGTCCGTATTTTACATAGAAGTCCTGAATCGACCGAATCTCATGTAGATCCCAACCGCCGGTAGGATTTCCATCCTTGTCGCGGCCTTCGAGCGTATACCAATACACTTGGCCCAAAGCGGTGGCGTCGGGCCCAAGCGCGGGTTGAACCCCTTCCGGCAGCAAACCCGAAGGAAGCGAACTCAGCTTTTCCAGAATGCGCGACCGTGACCAATAAAATTCAATGTCCTCTTCAAAAATGATGAAGATGCTGGAAAATCCGAAGATGGAAGAACTGCGAATCGATTTCACACCAGGGATTCCCAACATATAAGTGGTTAGCGGATAGGAAATCTGATCCTCAATGTCCTGTGGCGAACGCCCCATCCATTCGGTGAAAACAATCTGTTGGTTTTCGCCAATGTCGGGAATGGCATCTACCGGAACCGGATCTTTTGGTAAAATACCGGTATCCCAGCCAAACGGGGAAGTTACGATTCCCCAGCTCACAAAAAGGATGAGCACTAATAGTGTAACCAGCTTATTTTCAAGAAAAAAGCGAATTATTTTATTTAACATGCAATTTCAGTTATGATTTTTTGTTTATGATATACAACAAGTTAGCCACTACAAAGTTGTTTCCTTGCAGTTTTGTTAATCATCATAAAATCATAAAAGAAATACTTCTTTTAGAGCGAGTGTTTTTTGAATGGGAAGTAAGGGGGGTGCTTCAATAAAATTAAGACTTGCAACTTCCGTTTCAGGCTCGTTTAATAACCTCACGGCGAGCAAATCATGTCCCAAAATATCAAGTTCGGCTAAAACCGGGATGCTTGAAACAGCAGGGACTGAAAAATCCTCTTTAACCTGATAGACCTGTGTTTCATTGTGGCAGCAGCTGTCCATGTCGCAGCAGGATTTTGCTTCATAAAAGACGGCAACTGATTCGAGTGAACCTGCGCAATAATGTTTTGACACAGCCATCCCCATTGTTGAAATCAACAACAAGGCAGATAAAATGATATGGCTGATTCTTTTTAACATGATAGCAAATTAAACAAATAATTTCTAAAGGTGTTCTCTTAAAATTGATAATTTTTGTTAATTTGAAACAAACACAGACTATTTGCCCGGTGGTTTTCAACTATTTTAACTGATGCAAACTGATGCAAACTATGCGATACTGGAAAATTGAAATGGTATTCGATTCTAGAAAAATGGTATCTATTTTTTTTGAATTTCATGAATTCGTAAACCTTTAGTTTGATTCTTCTTGTCTTGAAAGAAACCATTTCTCACCAAAGTAAATAAGTAACATAGCTCCTACTGCTACAATCACCACTGGCAAGTCATTTTTTGCTTTCGTTAAAACAAAACCGGATAGAACAACCAGATCGAGTACAATCGCTGAAATTACGATTGCAGGTTTAAAGTCAACCTTTCCGCGTAAATTTTTTAGCAGTCCGTAGTGTATCCCAATGTCCATAACCAGGTAGAAAATTGCGCCGAGCGAAGCAATTCTGGAGAGGTCGAATAAAATAGTAAGCAGGATTGCAATCCCGGCGATGTAACCCAGCATGTGTTTTTGAATCCTGCCCGACATCCCAAGGTGGCTGTGGGGGATCAGTTTCATTTCTGTGAGCATGGCAGTCATTCGTGAAACGGCAAATATGCTTGCGATTATTCCGGAGATCGTGGCAATGATGGCCACAAAAACGGTGACCCAAACACCATATTTCCCAAAAGCCGGACGAGCTGCTTCGGCAAGCGAATAATCCTTTGCAGAAATGATTTGCTCAATTGACAAAGATGAAGCCACCGAAATGGCTACTAAATAATAAAGCACCACACAAATGACAATGGAAATGATAATAGCGCGGCCTATATTTTTGTGTGGTTTTTTAATCTCGTCGCCACTGTTAGTAATAGTTGTAAACCCTTTGTAAGCCAATATGGTAAGTGCCAGTGCTCCTATAAAGCTTGTGACTGACTTGTCAGGCAGGGTTTTTGGAAGGGTTTCGCTGAAACTAAAACCGGCAGCCCACAAACCTCCGATGGCCAAAACCCCCAGACCACCAACTTTTAAAACCGCCATCGTAAACGATGACTTTTCAATCAATTTATTGCCCGAAATATTCACCCCAAATGCCAACACGATAAGGGCAACTCCAAGCACCGGCACCCAGAAGGTATCTTTTTCCACATCAAACAACTGCAACACATAGGTGCCAAATGTACGGGCAACCAAACTTTCATTAATGATCATTGAAAAAGCCATCAACAGTGCCGCAAATGCTGTGAAAGTGGTTTTGCCATATTCCTTTTTCAGATACATGCCAATGCCGCCGGCCGAGGGAAACGCATTGGACAATTTAACGTATGAATAGGCGCTAAAAGCAGATATTGCTGCGCCAATTACAAATGCGATAGGAAAAAGATTTCCGGACAATTCGGCAACCTGTCCCAACAATGCAAATATTCCGGCACCAATCATCACTCCCGTCCCCATAGAAACGGCGCCAGTTAACGAAAGGCTATTTTTTTTATAATCATTCATGATCTAGAATCTTTTGGGTAATCCGCTTCCGCTACCAAATCGGCTAGTGTAGTTTGCCGTTAATAAAACGTTTTTTGAAAGCCTATATTTAGCACCGGCACTCCAACCCGCTTTAAGGATAAATATAGTATCCGATTGCAGTCTGTTAACCCACCCCCTTCAGACTATTCTCCTTTTTCTACCGACAACCCTAAAGTTACCCAGTCGTGCATACCACCACGGTAATAAAGTATTTTATCGGGCGGGTAACCGGCCTTCAGTAAATTATGGATGGCCCAGGATGACTGCGGACATTGCAGACCATTGCAAAAGAAAATGGCAGGCTCGTCGGGGTTCAATTCATCCATCCGTTCAACCACTTCGTTGTGCGGTATATTTTTTGCCCCGGGGATGGTTGACTCTTTGTAAAAATCAGGAGTGCGCCCGTCGATTACCTGCATCCCTTTTCCCAGCGAATCATTTAATTCAATCTCATCTATCGTTCGAACGCCATCGGCTACTTTAATAGGCTGAATTTTGCCCCATGTGGTATCAACCTGTACCAATCCTGAATCTCCTTTAACCGGTTGCGGCACCATTTGCGAATCGCCTTTTTTTTGATTACGTTTTTCATTAATATCCATAATGTATTTCTTATTTTATAGTAAATCTTTCTTCTGTTCTTCAAATTTCTGCTTGTCAATTTCACCGCGGGCATATCGTTCTTTTAAAATGTCCAAAGCCGTTTTACCGGTTCTTTGATTCGTTGATTGATTGTTTTGATTCAATCCTTTTACAAGCATCCAAACAACCACAACTATTATAATAAGACCGATGATCCACCACCAGCCCATTCCCATTCCCCAGCCGTGTCCTTCAAATCCGTTCATCATAACATTCTCCTTCCTTTTTACTGGCTATTCTGATTTTGCATCATTCCGCCTTGTTCCTGGCTCTTCATGCCTTGTTTTTTATTTTGACTGTTTTTCTGTCCCATCATTTGGGCGTTTGCTGTGTACCCTGCCATAAAGAGTAGGGTCGTTACAATAACTATTAACTCTTTCATTTTTATTAGTTCTAAATATTTATACAAAGTGTTTGACAATTAACTCCTTAACTATTGAGTGATTTTAAGAAGAATTTATAGTATCCTATTCTTCATGTTGTTCAATGAAATTTCCACCCGGTCCTACCTCTTCAATAAATACCAGTTGCGAACCGAGATGTCCCGCAAGGCTTACCGTAACTGCCGAGCCGGCCAGCACGAGAAATACAATTACTTCCGCCCAGATTTTGCGTTTTGTAAAATGGCTGATTAATTTCAGAACAAGAGCAATGCCGGCCAGCCAAATCGTCAGGTATGCATAATACTCATGGGTTTCAAACACTTTTTGAGCGTTTTCGGTCAACCCCCCGGCGTGCGGGTGAAAAACCATTCCAGCGAGCAGTGTGCCAATAAATCCACCAAGCAATAAGAATATGGTTATCAGGCTCATTTGTTTCCGGTAAGCAAATAACCCGACAAGCTGGGCAAGCGCCGCCACCAGTAAAAGGGCAACTGGGAAATGTACAACCATGGGATGGAGGTTTGGAAATTCGCCCCACGAGGCAAAAGTTGAATTTGCTGTAGCTGGAATTTCCATTTCTTCCGGCAGTCCTTTCTGAAGTACTACTGATTCATTTCTTTCTTCGCCGTGGCTATGTTCTCCTTCCTGTGCGTTGGTTTGCAAGGAAAATGCTAAGACCAAGGTCAAAAACATAAGTAATTTTCTTATTTGTCTCATGCTACTTATTTTTTATGCCCAAACGATGGGGCTATTTTATGTCACTTGATAATTACGCATCATTCCCATATCCTCGTGTTCCAGGTTGTGGCAGTGATAGACATATATTCCTTTAAAATCTTTGAACTTCATCACTATCTTAACTTTCATGCCCGGCATTAGCAAAAAGGTATCTTGCCAGCCTTCATCCATGAAGCCGTCTTTTATCGTTTCCCAAACTGCGCTTTCCATTCCGGAAACATCGCGGTCGATAATTTGAAATTGCAAACCATGCAGATGAACAGGGTGAGGCATGCGCATCATATCCTGCATCATGCCCATGCCGCGGCCATCGTCGCCGTTGATAAATTCCCAAATCTCGGTAGTTCCCAGTTTTACTTTTTCCCAATCGGCCACTTCGGTCATCCCAAATGTTTCGCTATTGATGACCCACTGCATGCGCTGGTTATAAAAATAGAATTGTCTGGGCGAGTTAGAATTTACCGCTTTTACGGCGTCTGTTTTTTTTATGGGTGAAAAAGAAGCAGGCAATGTTTTGATTTCGCCCTCGTTTTTGGTGATTTTAAAACGGGCAACATTGAATGCATTGCCGTTTTGTGTGTCTTCGGATTGCATCATTCCACCCATCATTCCGCCGCCCATCCCCATGGAAGTACCACTGTTAAAAGCAAGACTTTCTAATTGAATTTCGTCGGTGTTTTTCGCATCTGAAAAGTCTTTCCAGATTTCGGCACGTTGACCAGGAGCAAGCATCAGGTAGGGTTTTTTAATTGGCTTTTCTAAAAGTCCGCCATCCGTGCCGATTACAATCACATCGCTGCCATCGCTCCATGCTAATTTATATATTCGTGAGTTGGAACCGTTTAGCACCCGAAATCGATAAGTCGCCTTTGAAACTTCCATTATTTGTTCCGGGGAACCGTTCACCATGATTTGCTTGCCCAAAAAACCCTGCATTTGCCCCATCCGGTTATTCTGCAAATAAACCAGTTGGTTGTTGTTGTCGAACGTTCGATCCTGGATAATTAATGGAATATCATATTCACCGCTTGGCAAATCCTCGTTCACACCTTCAACGATAAACATTCCTGCCAAGCCTTGATAAACCTGCGGCCCGGTAATTTTATCGGGATGCGGATGGAACCAATAGGTACCAGGGCGATTGTTTACTTCAAATTCGTAAATGTATTGTTTGCCGTTTTCAATGGCGTACATCGGATGCCCGTCCATTTCGGGCGGAATGTGCAACCCATGCCAGTGCACTACACTTTCGTGTGGAAGCTGGTTTTTAAAACGAACGCGAATTTTTTGCCCATTTCTTACGCGGACGACTGGGCCGAGATATGAATCCGGCAATTTTTCGTGTGATGCATTTTCGCCTTTCAACAATTTTGACTGATAAGAATAAATATTTGTTGGGTTGCCGGGGAAAAATTGTAATTCCGATGGAGTAGCTGTCAGTTCAAGATCAACATCAGGCTCAAAATCACTATTAACTCGATAATTTCCCGAGATTGTTTTTTGTTGACCATCAGTGGAGCAAAAAACCAACGAAGGAACTAATGTGGTCAAGGTAACTCCTTTGGCAGAATTTTTTAAAAATTGCTTTCGGTTCATTTTTTTGTTAGAAGTAAGGAAAAGACCGTGCCATGATATATTGATAGCTGTAAATGCCTAATTGATTTATATTAAGAAAATTAAGCAGAGGGTATGTCAGGTGGTCAAGTGTGGAAAAATCTCCTCATTTGATGGGGGATGTTACCAACATTAAAAATAAAGTTAAGGGTACCGTTTTCGATTGAATATTCTATATTTCTGCAAGTTATCTTATGCACCCCCAGAAAACCCTAATAGAAATCCCGGATAAACATCGGCTTTGGATACCTTAAAAACCATCGAATTCAACTATGCGACACATTGCAAAAAAGCTGTTGTATGCCTTGGGTCTGTTTATGATCCGGAAACTTGGACATAATAGAGTAGAAACAAAAGAATAATATGGTAGAAAAACAGGATAATTCAGACCAGAGATGAATTGTGTTTCCTTCTGGTAAAACTGATTGTTGTAACTACCAATAAAAGAATCATTGGAAGAGGAAGAATTTTTTTGCTCATCTGTTATATTCGCCGTAAATTTTTACATAAATTTGTTTGATTTGATAAAAGTAAATTTGACTTTTTAAACTCAATTGTATAACTATTAATTCAATAACGCTAACACTTATGAAAAAACTAGCTTTTCTGTTATTAATTTTCGCTTTTGCTTGCCAGCAGCCTGAAGAAAAGTTTCAGGTTCCTTACACAAAAGCTGATTTTGAAACCACTGTTGATGGTAAATCAGTCAGTTTATATACGTTGGAAAATGAGAATGGCCTGCGAGTTGACATTACGAATTATGGAGCCAAAATAGTTGCCATCCTGGTACCTGGCCGAAATGGAAAATTGGCAGATGTAAATTTAGGTTTTAAATCGATTCAGGAATATTTGGATCATCACAATGAGATTGGTGCCATTATTGGACCTTATGCCAATCGTATTGGAGATGCCAACTTCTCGATTGGAGATTCTACCTACCAGCTTCCTGCAAATGATAATGGCAACTGTTTGCACAATGGGTTAATTGGGTTTAAAAACCGGGTTTTTGATGCCGAGAAGATTGACTCGCCAGAAGGTGACGCTGTTGTTATGAGCATTGAGAGTCCGGATGGAGAATTTGGTTTCCCGGGCAATAAAGAAGTAAAAGTAACTTACACGCTAACAGCTGAAAATGAATTGAAAATTGATTACGAAGCAACTACAGACAAGGCAACTCCTTTTAACCTGACAAATCATGCCTACTTCAATCTGAAAGGAGAGGGCAATGGTGACGTATTAGGGCACGTAATGGTGATTGATGCAGATTCAACAACCGCTATTAATGAAGAATTGATTCCGACCGGCGAGATTGTTTCAATCAAAGGAACTGATCTGGATTTTACGTCTCCACATACCATCGGTGAGCGAATCAATTCAGATTACGAACCGATCCGGATCGGCAAAGGATATGACCACAATTATATTTTGAATAAGGATCAGAATGGCAATGAGTTGACATTTGCAAGTAGCGTTTACGATCCTGAGTCAGGCCGTTATATGGAAGTGCTGACCACAGAGCCAGCTATTCAATTTTATTCGGGGAACTTCCAGGATGGATCGTTGACCGGGAAATATGGTAAGCCATTTGAATTTCGTACCGGAATTTGTTTAGAAACTCAGCATTACCCTGATTCACCTAATCACCCGAACTTTCCAAGCACTATTTTGGAGCCGGGTGACACGTTGGAATCAACAACGATTTACAAGTTTTCGGTGAAAGAATAAGGACGCATTTCACAATAAATGAAAGCCGAATGACAACAGTTTTTCGGCTTTCGTTATTTTATGAAACTGAATAGAAGAATCAAAGAGAGGCAGCTGATAGCGAAGTAATGGAGCACCTGTCTTTTCAAAACCAGTCTAGGTTAGTTAATAAAAAAATGCTAGTTTGGCTAGTTCAAAAATCGATTTAATTTATTGTTATGAAAAAATATCTCATTTTCCTTTTGTTTGTTGGAATTTGTCAATTCTCTCTCGCACAACAACCCTATAAATATGTCATTATTCCAACTCAGTTTCCTGATTTTACGGAAGGCTTTAATCCTTATGGGCTAAGCACATCGCTGCAAAAGGAACTGAATGCGAAGTCTATTGAAACTGTTTTCCAATCGGATGAGATTCCTGACAATTATTGCGACGCGGTGACCGCCGGTTTAGTGAAACTGAAAAGTACATTTCGTAATAAATTAACGGTGGAATTGAAGGACTGCCGGAATAGGGTGATCTGGTCGCAAGAAGGAACAGGGCGATCGAAAGATTTCAGAAAAGGTTATGGGGAGGCGATCGCAGATGCCTTGAAAAATTTAAATGAATTGCCGGTTAATCAGAATCCAAGCACGGCTGAAAAGGCAGTGACAACTAAACCTACCGAAAACGAAGACAATCCACTTCCTGCTATTACGGACAAGCCACAACAAAAAGCGGAAGTTGAGATTGCGGAAGTCGCAGCAGGCCAGAAGTCAATCTACAAGCCTGAAAATCTGTTTTATAACTACACTTATTTTGTTGATTTTGTTGAAAAGGGAAATGGTAAAAAAGAACTCGTTATTGTAAATGGAGAGCTGCTAGGTTATCAAAACCTGCAAGTTATCGCTACCTTAATTCCTTCGGGTCTCGATCAGGTGTTTACGGTCAATTGGATAAACACGGATGGAACAACGGCTCGGGGAGTAGCCAATCTGACTAGCGAGGAATTAAATGTATCATTGCCCAATGGAGATGAAATGGAGGTTATTCAGTTGCGGAAATACTAAAATTAGAACACGATTTTTAAATCGTAAAGAAAAAAGAGTTGTCATATAAATTTACCGGCAGCTCTTTTTTTTTACAATTTAAAACCCTGAAAAACATCCGATTGAAATCGACAATCACCTGTTTGGTATATCATTTTAAGCAGGAATGAACGATGCCTGAAAATGCATGCAGCTATTTTATGAGTGTACAAGCCGCAAACGGTAATAAAACCAAAGAAGGGAGCTTGTTGTGTCTACTGTTCATTCGGAACGGTAAAATGCCGTCGGTACAGACAGCTAAAAATTGTGGTGCGTAACATGCACAACTCAACAGTTGCAATAAGCGAACGTTTTTCCTCATCAATTGTACTTCGCTTTAATCGTATATTTCCCGATCACGAAAACCAATTAAATAAAGGAGCGCATCAAGACCGACTTCGGAAATAGCGTTTTTAGCAGTTTCCTGAACTTTGGGCTTGGCATGAAAAGCGATACCCAAGCCCGCTAATTGAATCATGGGTAAATCGTTCGAACCATCTCCTACCGCAATGACCTGCTCCAAATGTAAATCTTCTTTAAAGGCCAATAATTTCAGCATTTCAGCTTTTTTTTCACCATCCATTATTTCGCCTACATGCCGCCCGGTCAATTTGCCATCGGCCACCTCCAGTTCATTGGCAAACACATAATCGACATCCAGCTTCGATTTCAGGTAGTTGCCAAAATAGTTGAACCCACCAGACAAGATCGCCGTTTTATAGCCAAACTTTTTAAGTGTTCGAAATAAACGCTCAGCCCCTTCGGTGAGGGGTAGCTGCTCGGCAATCTCACTCATAACAGACACATCCAGCCCTTTTAGCAAGCCAATGCGCTTCTCGAAACTTTCCTTAAAATCAAGCTCTCCGCGCATAGCTGACTCGGTAATCGCACTCACCTCATCGTAAACACCAGCCTTGCGGGCTAATTCATCAATCACTTCAGCCTGAATAATTGTGGAGTCCATATCAAAACAAACCAAACGACGATTGCGCCGATACATATTATCAACCTGAAAAGCAATGTCGACACCGGTTTCGGTGCTGATTTCAATAAACGTCCGTTTTAGTAATTCTTTATCGTGAGGGGTTCCACGAACCGAAAATTCAACCACACTTTTGACATTTCCCTTATCATCGTTGAGCGGAATCCGCCCTGACAGACGAGAGATAATATCAATATTTAAGCCTTGCTTTGAAATAGCTGAAGTTACTTTTGCCAGCTGCAAAGCAGTTAATTTACGTGCCAGCAGCGTTACAATGAAACGTTCTTTCCCCTGGTGAGTTACCCATTCTTCATACCTCGCCTCGGTGATGGGGGTAAACTTCACCTTCAATCCCAGTTCGTGCGCTTTGAACAACAAATCCTTCAATATTGGCGAAGAATCGGCTTTTGCCGATAACTCAAACAAAATACCCAATCCGAGATGTTCGTGAATAACCGCCTGTCCGATATCCAGTATATTTACTTCGTATTGCGCTAATATTTCTGTTAGCGACACCGTCAATCCGGCTTTATCAGCGCCTGATATATTGAGTAGGATAATTTCGCGTCCTTTTTGCATGCTATGATTCCATAATTTAGTAGGAGGAGAATGAATGCTTAAAATATTACCTGAAGTCAAGCTGGTTGATGCCTCGAAAACCTTAAATGATCACCAATTAAACTTGATTGTTTGTACCAAATCGGAGTGCAAACTTAACGGAACCGGGCTTTTACCGGCCACGCTTTCAATCAGCTGCTTTTCTTCATCAGTATAATTCTTCTTCGGAAAGAAAAACTCAACAACAACCTCTGCTACGCGACGCGGATCACTAGCCATGATCTTCGTAATTTCGAGCTGTGTTCCAACAATATCAATTCCATGATCCATCGCATTAATGCCCATAATCGTCATGATGCAATTCCCGAGCGATGTCGCCAATAAATCTGTTGGTGAAAACGACTGCCCCTTTCCGCGGTTATCACAAGGTGCGTCGGTGATAATCTTTGCGCCCGATTGCACATGAATATTCTCCGTGCTCAAATCGCCAAGATAAGTGGTCTTTATTGTAACCATAGAGTTGTGTTTTTGAGTTTCGGCAAAAATACAAAAATAAAAGCATGCGATGGTAAACTTGTTTACCGATTGAACCGAACCGGTCGTGATGTACCTGATACCGCCAGTACCGACTTACGGGCGACACCCGGAAATTACGCTTGCGATCCGGCTCTTTCAATCAACCCGGTTTCCGCCTTCAATGCATTTGATTTCTTCCAATCGACCCGGTTTTCGGCTTAAACGAAATTGATTTCTTGCTGTCGACCCGGTTTCCGGCTTCCCCGGGTTTTCGTTAGCCTATTGACCCGGTTTCCGGGATGAACACATTTTTTTGAAGCCAGAAACTCAGTTTCCAGACTGAATTATTTTTTTCTCCGTTGTCGACTCAGTTTCCGGGCACCTTCTTTTCGCTGTCGTCAAAAAAAAATCAATTGACAGCATTACCATAATTCAACATTGCCAATTAGTGACACAAAAAAGAAAGCAGCCCCAAAACTTACTTTTGAGACTGCCGTACCAAATTGACTGATTAATTTTAAAATATATTGACTAAAAATGGGCTGAGAAATGAATTCCGAGATTAAAGCGTGGAGCAATCCGGTAGCCATATCCATATGGTTCAAATACGATATCTCCATGTCGGTAATACAAATGATCTCCTACCCAAAACCGATCGCAATGAAATGGTAAATGTTCGAACACCAGATGTGCCGGGAATTCTACCCGTACATAACCAACTCCATGATGATGACGATAATAGTGACCGCCATAAAAATAATAATCACCGTGCTGATGTCTGATTCTCATCGGGCTCTCACAAAAGCGAGAATAAACTCGTCCGTATTTTGGGTGACGATATTCGTAGCGACGATCATACTTGTAATGTCTGTTGCCATACTTTTCACTGTAGCGGTACGACTTTTTATTATTCCGATTCCAATGATCGCTTCGGCTATCTCTTTTATTCCGATTCCAATGATTATCCCGATTGTTCTTTCTGTCCCGATCGGCATAACTCCGTTGGTCTCGTGAGCGACTTCGATCCCAATCGTGGCTGTTATTTCGATCTGACTTGTGATAGGCCCGTTGATCATTTCGAGGCTTCCGGCTTCGGTCGGCTGTTGAATATTCCCGACGGTCGCTTTTTCTACTATTGCGGTCGTTATACTGCTTACTTTGCTTGTAAGTTCGTCTGCTATCAGAACCTGTTTCTCTACGCTGTGCCTCTGCGTTAACTCCTGTCATGACTGCTGCAAGTGTAATCATCAATACAATCAGTCTCATCTTTTTTGTTTTCATGGCTTCCAGTTTTTAATGTTTTATAAATGTCTCATCTGGTGCCTGCATTTACCGGTAATCAGTTGTTTGATGACAAGCAAACCTCATGCCAAAAGCGCATCAAATTAAATTTCAACATCTTACATACAGCCCGAATAAACATCTTTTTTGAATAAGAGCTTTCATTCTGGCTTGATAATATTATTTTTGCACAAATTTTAAATGAAATGGGTAGAATATTGGCAATCGATTATGGCCGAAAGCGCGTTGGCCTGGCTGTTACCGATCCGATGCAATTGATTGCATCGAAGTTAACAACAGTTCGCAGCCATGACATCTTCGACTTCCTGAAAGACTATTTTCAGAAAGAGCAAGTCGAGAAAGTCATTATCGGGTACCCACTTCAGATGAACAATGAGCCCTCTGAAGCCGTTTTGTATATCAATCCGTTTTTAAAGCGGTTTCAAAAGCTTTATCCCGACATGCCCATCGAGCAGGTTGATGAGCGCTTTACATCGAAAATGGCATTTCAAACCATGATTGATGCGGGATTGAAAAAGAAAGACAGACAAAACAAAGGAACGATTGATGCGGTAAGTGCAACAATTATTCTTCAATCGTACATGGAACAACAAAAATATAGATCATGATATATCCGGTAACTGTATATGGAGATCCGCTTTTGCGGAAAGTAGCTCAACCAATTGGTGAGGACTTTGAAGGACTGAAAGAACTGGTTGAAAACATGTTCGAAACCATGTACCATTCGGAAGGTGTTGGGCTGGCCGCTCCTCAGGTTGGTAAATCACTCCGCATATTTGTTGTTGATGCGAGTCATATTGCTGATGAAGAGCCCGAACTGGAAGGGTTCAAAAAAGCATTTATTAACCCCGAAATTTTGGAAACAAGCGGCGACGAATGGGTCATGAACGAAGGCTGTTTAAGCCTACCGGAAATCCGCGAAGACATTAGCCGCCCGGAACGAGTTAAAATTAAGTACCTCGATGAAAACCGGGTTGAGCATATCGAAGAATACGGAGGTTTTGCTGCCCGTGTTATCCAACACGAGTACGACCACCTGGATGGAGTTTTGCTGGTTGACTACCTCAACCCATTGAAAAAACGTTTGCTTAAAAGCAAACTAACAGCTATTTCGAAAGGAAAAGTACGGACTTCATACCGCATTGTTTTACCTGGCAAAAAAGTAGGTTCGTGAGAGAAATGGGTGGTTTTATCATCCAAATAGTAGCGTTCATCAAAAAATTACGCTCAGCTTAAACTAATCATATTATTCGCCCGTAGTCAGTATAAAAACAACTGACTGTGAGCTTTTTCAGAAATAACCCCTTTACAAAAATTTTGAGTTTTTGGATCGTTGGTTTGATGCTGGGCTTTTATGTTCCTCAAGCTAAGCTTTTACTATTGATCATCAGCATCATTTTAGCGGTACTCGTTTTGGCTAAGTTAAAAACCAAAACGTACCCGTTTGACAGCTACTTGTCAGCCTTTTATGCCAGCTGTTTCGCCTTGCTGGCCTTTCTATCAGCCCGTCGCCCTTCAATTCCCAACCGAAACGAAAAGCAGCATTTTATAGCTACGGTATTGGAATATCCAACCGAAAAGACCAACTCTTACCAAAGCGTAATTCAAATTAATCAGGCCGACTCATCGTATTACGAAAACCAAAAAATAATTGTCTATCTAAAAAAAGACACCTCTGTTCTTCAACTAAAGCCGGGCGACCAGTTGGTTGCTCAAGCCAGAATCCAGCGCATACAAAACTCAAACGACCTTTTTGCTTTCGACTATCAGGCATTTATGGCCAATCGAGAAGTTTATTACAGCGCCTATTTGCCAACGAAAGATTATCAACGAATAACCGAAAAAGCCTCCAGCATTCCATTTGCAGCTGAACAGTTTAGGTTTCGCTTAATCAATCAACTCAAAAAACACATTACGAATGATGAACAACGACAGGTCATTTCGGCATTAACACTGGGGTACCGAAAAGAGCTATCGCCCGAAACCCGCTCCTACTTTGCCTCAACCGGGGCCATGCATGTTTTGGCCGTCTCCGGCTTGCACGTGGGAATGATCTACTTGTTTCTCACTTATGCGATTGGTTTTCTCAAACGAACTCAGCTGGGACGAATGACCTTTGTAATTATCATCGCCCTACTCTTGTGGAGCTATGCACTAATTACAGGCTTTTCGCCATCGGTGCAACGAGCAACAGTTATGTTCTCGTTTATTCTTGTCGCCAACAGCCTTCGCCGACCGGCATCAATTTATAATTCAATCGCTGCTTCGGCATTCTTACTTTTACTAATCAACCCCAATTTAATTTTTGAGGTGGGCTTTCAACTTTCCTATGCGGCCGTTTCCAGTATCGTTTTCTTCTTCCCAAAAATAGAATCGTTGTGGTCGCCCCAAAACAAAGTGATCAATTGGTTTTGGCAACTTTTCTGTGTTTCGATGGCAGCACAAATTGGCACCTTCGCTTTAAGTGTTTACTATTTTCACCAGTTTCCTCTTTTCTTTTGGCTCAGTAATTTTATTGTGATACCCGCAGCGTACATTATCTTGGCCAGCACAGTCTTATTCTTCCTCGTTTCTCCGGCAAACTGGCTGGCAGCAGTCCTTGCAAAGGTGCTGTCATCAGTAACTTTTGTGACCCTATTTCTGCTCAGGGAAATTGATCAGATTCCAAATTCACTGATTGAAAACATTGGTATTTCAGTATTCCAATTAAGCGTTTTGCTGGCCTGTTTAATCGCAAGCATGTTTTTCATTAAACTAAAACGGAAAGAATTTCTGTTTGTGGCAGTATCCCTTTTCTTGTTCTTTCAAATCGCTGCCTTCCGCCAGAAAGTGGCGTTGTTTAATCAAACAAAATGCATCGTTTATGATTCGGCTCGCTACCTGCATTTAATTAATGGTCGCAAAAACTACCTGATTTATGCTGAAAATAAAGAGGAAGAATACCGATCGATTCCGCATGCTCTCCGGGAACTTCAATTGGATTCTCCAACTAGAATTCAACTCGATACCTGTCAGAATTTTTCGACTCCCGATTTGATCATTGACAAACGGACAGTTCTGTTTGTTAATCAAACCTTTCAATACAAAAAACGTAAGGTAAAGCGACAACAGACAGGTCTGAAGAATCCAGAAAAAGACGATCAACAGTCCCATTTTTCAGATCTGGCTTTTAAAACAACAATTGATTCGGCATTGGAGAAAGGTAAGATTTTAGATTTTAATAACTTATCAGTTCCCGAAACATTTATTGCTGACTTTTAACAATTTACGAATCTCAGTGCTTTTAAGTTATTGGTAACGCACACGAAAAACAGGCATAAATTCGTGGAAATTGTAGTTTTTATACTTTACTTTACCGGGCTGAATTCTGAAAAAGAGTGACAAAATATGAAGATTGTTATTGTAGGTGCCGGAGAAGTAGGAACTCACCTTGCCAAGATGCTTAGCAAGGAGAACCACGACATTGTATTAATGGATGAAGATGCTGATAAACTGCATCATATTTCCAGTCAAGTGGATCTGCTCACCCTAACAGGCTACGCTAATTCCTTTCGTGATTTGAAAGAAACAGGACTTTCGAAGGCGGACTTGTTTATTGCTGTAACTCCCTATGAAGAGCGCAATATTTTCGCCTGCGTACAGGCAAAAGACATGGGAGTTCAACGAACTGTTGCTCGTATTAATCAAGGTGAATACTTAACCGAAAAGTATAAGGAAAAACTCAAAAAGCTTGGAGTTGATGAGTTGATTTATCCGGAAAGTCTTGCTGCAAAAGAAATTGCGACATCTGTTAAACAAGTAGGAACTCGTCAGCTAATCGAATTCTCACAGGGGAAGTTGATCCTGATGGGGATCAAAATCCGGGAAAATGCACCAATTCTGCATAAATCGCTTGAGGAAATTTCATACATCAACTCTGATGTCCGTGCAGTAGCCATTAACCGCGATAGTGAAACCATTATTCCATACGGAAAAAATACGATTCACAATGGTGACATTGTTTTCTTTATAACCACCAGAGCAAATCAAAACCGTGTTTTCGAGCTCGCCGGGAAAGAAATTTTTCCGGTTCGAAATATCATGATACTTGGAGGTAGTAGAATTGCCCAAAAAACAGTAGAGCGTTTGGGCGACAGTTACAATATCAAGATTATAGAAAGCAACAAAGTCAGGAGCCAGAAAGTAGCCGACCGATTTGAAAATGTCCTGGTTATTCAAGGAGATGGACGAAACATGGATCTACTTAAGGAAGAACGAATTGACCGAATGGATGCCTTTATTGCGGTAACCGGAAACTCTGAAACCAATATTTTATCCTGCCATCTGGCAAAAACGCTCGGAATAAAAAGAACGGTAGCAGAAGTTGAAAACATTGATTTCATGGGAATTGCCGAGAGCATGGATATTGGTAGCATCATCAATAAAAAACTCATTGCGGCAAGCTATATTTACAAATATACATTGGGAGCTGAAGTGGCACAAGCCAAATGTTTGACGGCATCTGATGCTGAAGTTTTTGAATTTATCGCTAAAGAAGGATCTAAAATTACAGAGTTACCAATAAAAGATCTGGACTTCCCTGATGATGCGAAAATTGGAGGCTATGTTCGCGGATCAAAAGGTTTTGTTGCTAAAGGCGACACGCATATTCAGGAAAATGACAAAGTCGTCGTGTTTGCCCTGCCATCAGCAATAAAAAAGCTCGACAAATATTTCAAATAATGCTTTGCCCGTATGCTCAACGCTAAGATAGTTTTCAGAATACTAGGTTTTTTATTAGTTGTTGAAGGCGTTTCGATGCTCATAGCGATGAGCGTTTCTGCAATATATGGCGATGCAGGACTATTACCCTTACTTTATTCTTCATTGATCAGCATGGGAGTTGGTGCGCTGACTCTTTTAGCAACCAACGGAGCTGACAAGAAAATTGGGAAACACGAAGGCTTTATTATTGTCAGTCTTGTTTGGGTGATTTTTTCATTTTTTGGAAGCCTTCCGTATTTAATTAGTCATTCCATTCCTTCGTTGACCGATGCTTTTTTCGAAACCATGTCGGGCTTTACCACAACAGGTTCCTCTATTTTAAATGATATTGAATCACTCCCCAATGGTATTCTGTTTTGGCGAAGCATGACCCAATGGCTCGGAGGAATGGGAATCATTGTTCTGTCGTTAGCTATTCTGCCGGTGTTTGGAATTGGAGGAATGCAGCTGTTTGCCACCGAAGTTCCCGGCCTAACGCCTGACAAAATTAGTCCCCGAATCCAGCAAACAGCGAAAAGCCTGTGGATAATTTATCTCGGATTCACGGTGACCGAAACCATCTTACTTTGGATTGGAGGCATGACTTTGTTTGATGCCGTCAACCACTCATTTACCACCATTGCTACCGGAGGTTATTCCACCAAACAAGCCTCTGTTGCTTACTGGTCGTCACCGTTTATTCAGTATGTCATCACACTATTCATGTTCCTGGCCGGAATGAACTTTACGCTTTCTTACCTTGCTATTCATGGAAAGTTTGACAAAGTTTTCAAAAACGAAGAATTCAAATATTACCTGTTGTTTGTTGTTGGCTTTACAGCTATCATTTTCAGTGGTTTGCTTATTACAACTCAAATGGATTTTGAGCTGGCATTCCGGCACTCGCTGTTTCAGGTAGTTTCTATTATCACGACAACCGGATATGCCACAGCCGACTACCTTAGCTGGACACCCTTTTTGACAATCATCACTTTTTCACTTTTCTTTTTCGGAGGGAGTGCCGGATCAACTGGCGGAGGAATAAAAATTATGCGCGTGGTTTTGTTGATGAAAAACAGCTATTACGAACTTCGTCGACTTCTGCACCCGAATGCTGTTATTCCGGTGCGCTTCAACAAAAGAGCTGTTTCCGAACAAATCATCACCAACGTGCTTGCCTTTTTTATGATTTATTTCATCATCTTCTTTATCAGCACAATCCTGTTTACGACTATTGAACCTGATCTGGAATCAGCCATGGGAGCAGTTGCAACATCGCTCGGAAATATAGGACCGGGGCTCGGCAATGTTGGACCTGCTGAAAATTTCCATCATGTGCATCCGGCGGGGAAATGGTTTCTATCGTTTTTGATGTTGTTGGGACGCCTGGAGCTGTTTACAGTGCTTGTGCTTTTCTCTCCTGCATTCTGGAAAAAATAATAGAAATCGGCGGAGAAGGCTTAGCTGAAATGAGCTAACTATTCTTCAACAATTCCTTTACCCTGCCGAATAACTACAGGCATATCAGAAGTACAATCAATAACTGTTGACGGATTATTATCTCCATAACCACCGTCAATCACCAAGTCAGCAAATCCATCAAACTTTTCATGAATCAGCTCCGGATCAGTTGTGTATTCCAACACTTCATCCTCATCGTGAACTGAAGTTGAAAGGATCGGGTTGCCCAGTTGTCGGACAATTTCGAGAATAATATTGTTGTCGGGAACACGAATACCAACCGTTTTCTTTTTCCCTTTAAAGTACTTCGGAACATTTGAATTCGCTTCCAAAATAAAGGTAAAAGGCCCCGGCAAATTGCGTTTCAATAGCTTAAAAACCGAGTTGGAAATTGGTTTTGCATAGTCAGACAAGTGACTTAAATCACTGCAAATAAAAGACATATTTGACTTTTCGATCTTCACATTCTTGTACTGTGCAACTTTTTCAACCGCTTTCGCATTGGTTATGTCGCAACCCATTCCATAAACCGTATCGGTCGGATAAATAATGATCCCTCCGCCGCGGAGTACTTCCAACACTTTCTCAATTTCACGTTGGTTGGGATTTTCTTCGTACAGTTTTATTAGCATGACAATTTTTTGAATCAGTCAAAAGTAAAACAAAAATAGCAATGCAAACAATATTTTTACGAAATTCGCCGTGCTGTAAACCAACTATAAATACAAGATTGAAAAGCACTAAGGATAAAAACCTAGTGTATTTCAATCGGTTTCAATTATAAAAGAACTTAAAACTCAGAACTCGAAACTAGCACATGAAACGAATCATCCAACTCACTGACGACGGATCGCATACAATATATATTCCTGAAATGGATGAGCATTTTCATTCCGTACACGGAGCCATACAGGAAAGCATGCATGTATTTATTGAAAATGGGCTGAAGGCTTGCACTAAATCGCCTTTAAACCTATTAGAAATTGGCTTTGGCACCGGACTTAATGCCCTACTCAGCTTTCTCAACCGGGGCGAAAAAGTAATTAACTACTATTCGCTGGAAAAGTTTCCACTCCCCGAAGAGGAATACAGCCAACTAAACTATGCTGAAAATCATTCGCCTGATATCCAACAAATATTCCTTCAAATGCACCAGTGCGAATGGGAAAAGCCACATGGATTAGCGGAAAACTTCAGCCTGACAAAAATAAAAGGCGACTTAAAGACAATCGATTTTTCAAAGCTACCAACGTTCGACTTAGTTTACTTTGATGCCTTTGCTCCAAACAAGCAACCCGCCCTATGGACTGATGCCATTTTTGAAAAAATAAGTGCCCATTGTCGGGTCGGTGCAATATTCACAACTTACTGTGCCAAAGGAGATGTCAGACGTTCGCTCCAAAAACATGGCTTCGCAATGCAGCGACTGGCAGGGCCTCCGGGGAAGAAACATATCCTGTACGGAGAGAAAGGCGGTTGATCATCAGGGATATCGCAAAAAATCATTTATCTTCGTACCCTTTATAAAAAAACAGAATTTTATGTCAGAAAAGAAATTTAATGGAGAGTTGGAAGAATTTAGTTACGCATTGGGATTAAGTGTTTCCAGCAACCTCATTCAATCAGGAGTAAAAACAATTGATCCAAGCAACTTCATGCTGGCTCTCGAAGATATTTTCACAGGCAAAGAGCCTAAATTAACGCCCGAACAGGCAAACAAAATCTTGCAGGAGTTCATGGAAAAGCAGCAAGGTGGCCAGGGAAAAGAAAACCTTGAAGAGGGATTGAAATTTTTGGCTGAGAATCGCGAAAAAGAAGGTGTAATAGAAACAGCCAGCGGATTGCAGTACACTATACTTGAAGAAGGAGATGGCGAAAAACCAAGTCCTGCCGATCAGGTAAAGTGCCATTACCATGGTACGCTGATTGATGGATCTGTTTTCGACAGCTCCGTGCAACGCGGAGAACCTGCCACATTCCCTGTAAACGGTGTTATTCCGGGCTGGGTTGAAGCCCTTCAAATGATGACGACCGGATCAAAATGGCGTCTGTTTGTACCTTCTGATTTAGCTTATGGTGAGCGTGGAGCTGGTGGTGCTATTGGACCAAACTCAACACTTATTTTCGAAGTTGAATTACTGGAAATTGTCTAATTATTTCATATAAACATGCAATGAGCAAGAGCATAGATTTCACCTTATCAGCAACGATAAAAAAGCGAACTCCATCTTTTGCCATCGAAAAACAAACAATTTAAATCACATGAAATTTAAATCAATTCTTTTTGCATTAGCTGCTATTTTAGTATTGGCAGCTTGTCAACCACAGGGTTCTCGTAATGCAGACCTTGCAACCGCTGCCGATTCGGCTAGTTATGCCATTGGAGTATTAGTTGGTGATCAAAACAAGCAACAATTGGAATCCACAGGTTCCGATGATTTCAACACGGATATTTTAATCACCGCCTTTGAGCAACAATTAAAGGGTGAAGAAACTAAAATGACCATTGAAGATGCACGTACATTCATCCAGGCTTATTTCAAAAATTTGGCAGATGCTGAAGGTGAAGCAAACAAAGTAGCGGGCGAAGAGTTTCTTGCTACGAATAAAGAAAAAGAAGGCGTTCAGGTAACCGAAAGTGGTCTTCAGTACGAAGTGATCAAAGAAGGCGACGGACCGAAACCAACTGCCGATCAACAAGTAAAAGTTCATTACACCGGAACGTTACTGGACGGTACTGTGTTTGACAGTTCAGTAGAGCGCGGTGAGCCTGCAACCTTTGGAGTTAGTCAGGTAATTCCAGGATGGACGGAAGCTCTTCAATTAATGTCTGTTGGATCAAAATGGAAAATTTATATTCCAGGAGAAATAGCCTATGGCCCTCGTGGAGCCGGTGCTGATATTGGTCCAAACGAAACATTGATTTTCGAAGTGGAACTTTTAGAGATTGTTGAATAAACAATTCTTGAAAACTTTTTAGAAAACCCCTGAAAGAATCTTTTCAGGGGTCTTTTTTTATCTCTATTTTTGAAAATCGAAAAAAAATTGAAGTGATGAGTTTAGAAGTAAAAGGAAAAATAAACCAAATTTTGGATGTAAATTCCGGCGTAAGCAAAGCCGGGAAAGAATGGAAAAAACGGGAGTTTGTTATTGAAACCGATGATCAGTTTCCAAAGCAAGTGTGCTTTACCTTGTTTAATGATAAGATTTCGCTTCTCGAAGGACTGAATTCCGGCGAGGATGTAAACGTATCATTTTCGGTAGAATCGCGTGAATTTAATGGACGATGGTATCATAACATCAATGCATGGCGCATTGACCGGCTGACTCCGGGAGCTTCTCAAGATGTTCCGCCAGAATTTTCTCCCGATGATATTCCGCCGGAAGCAGGCGATAAAGATGATTTGCCATTTTAATAACTTGCTTGTTGTTAGTACAAGTATCGAATAACAATATTAGCTGACCGTCTCAAAATTTTCTTAAGACGGTCAGTTCTTTTATAGGCATTCAATAGAATTTGCTTACAATGCCCCTCGCAAGAATCGTCACATGCTTGTTTGATTTAACCGGGCAACACAACTTGTTTTTTTTCAGGCCCTTTCATTCACGAGCGTTGATACAACCAGGCTATCTCCTGTCCTACTTTTCAGTTAATTCAGCATGCCTAAAACAACTCGTCAGGTGGTCGTTAACCATTCCTGTTGCTTGCATGTGGGCATAAATTATAGTTGAACCAACAAATTTGAAACCACGCTTTTTCATGTCTTTGCTGATTTTATCGGAAAGAGCTGTTTTTGCAGGAACATCAGCAAGGGTTTCAAAATGATTAACAATGGGTTTGTGATCAACGAACGACCAGATGTAGTTGTCGAACGTTCCAAACTCCTTTTGAACCTCAAGAAATCGTTTGGCATTATTTACACTTGCGGCTACTTTCAATCGATTGCGGATAATCCCGGCGTTCTGTAGCAAATCTTGCATTTTAGCTTCATCGTAAGTTGCAATTTTAACCGGATCAAAATTGTCATAAGCCAAACGATAATTTTCGCGTTTACGTAATACGGTCAACCAACTTAAGCCAGCCTGAACACCTTCCAGCAGTAAAAACTCAAATAGCTTTTGGTCATCATGTAAAGGTACACCCCATTCTTTATCGTGGTAATCGATGTACAAATCATGACTCAAACACCAGTCGCATCTCTTTTCCATGGGTTCGGTTTTTGTTAAAAATTCAAAATTTAGCTAAAAATACGAAAAACAAGCCCATACGAGTTATATTATTATTTTTGCTCTTCGTAAATTGCGACACATGAAACGAGCACGCAAAAGTTTATACACACAGGAGCATCATTATGCGCAAGTTCCATCGAACGCCTTTGATAATTTAAAATGATAATGAAACAAGCGATTAGTAACCTTTTTATTTCTGAAAGAAATCATTCTGATGATGAATTCCTGATAAATAAAACCACTCAATTCGGAAAACCGGATAGGCTGCAAAAAAGCAAATCGGTTACTCGACTCATCTCACTTTTGTTTGTCTTGCTGTTTGTCTGCAACTTCTCATACGGCCAGCTGAATATCAACCATTATATTCGTGTAGGACAAACACGCATTCAGATTGGTAATTATGTTGGCGCTATCGAAAACTTCAATATCGTCATAAAATTCAAACCTCAATTACCGGAATCATACTACTATCGGGCGGTTGCCAAACATCAACTGGAAGATTTTCGTGGAGCCATTCGCGATTACGATAAAGCCATTGACATTAAACCTTATTATCCTGATGCCTTTATGCACCGGGGGCTGGCATATCTCGAACTGAAGGAATACGACAAGGCATTGGAAGATTACGACAAAGCACTGGAATTAGATCCAAACAACGAAGCCATTTATAACAACCGTGGAATTGCCAAGCTCTCGTTAAAAGATGTTGATGGTGCAATTGCAGATTATGACAAAGCACTGAAGATCAATCCAAATTTCATTAATGCATTTGTAAACCGAAGCAATGCGAATATTTTAAAAGGAGACATTCGCGAGGGTATCCGCGATTTAAACCGGGCAATCATTATCCGACCGCACTATGCCAATACCTACCTGCTTCGTGGCTTAGCACGGTTCGGGTTGGAAGATTATGCAGCGGCTTTGCGCGATTTTGATCAAACCATCAAGCTTGATCCACAAAATGCTTATGCCTACAACAACCGAGGAATTGTAAAGCAAAAGTTGGAGGATTATCAGGGAGCCATCATGGATTACGACTTGGCGCTGGAGATCAACCCGACTCTGCCTAATGCTTATTTCAACAGGGGAATTGCAAAAGAAATTTTAGGGATTGCCGGTTACGAACACGACTACGAAGTAGCGGCTAAATTAGATCCCAGTCTGAATATTCGCCAACGCATGATAGAAGAAGATGCGCTAGCTCAAAATCAACAACAGGCACAGCAACAGCAGCAAGGAACCCAAGCTGGACTGCAGCAACAAGCCGGATCGGTTCAGCAACAAAACAGCGGCGCCAACAAGCAGCAGGCACAAAACACACAGCAAAAAGCTCCGGCACAAACCCCCAATCGACCAAATACGCAACAAAAGCAAGAAGAGACCAAAGAGCAACGAGATCGTCGTCGTTTCCGGCTTTCGTTGGCCGACACCAGAAACCTACCAACCGACGAAGATGTGGAAGTAGAGGACGGACGTATTCAAAATCGGAATATTATTATTGAATTACAGAATCTATTTGTGATTTCTTCCTACAGTCAGCATTCGATCAATTATGAGCGTATGCAATATTACAACATGGCTTTGGAGGAATTAAATAACTTCAATAATTACACGCCCACTTTGACCATCACGAATATCGGAATGAACAAATTAGTTGATTATTTCAGAAATAATATCCTCTACTTCAACGAAAAAATTAAAATAAACGAAGCACCCGAAAACTACCTAAGCCGTGGTATCTTTAAATTCATGGTGAATGAGTATAACGAAGCCATGGAAGATTTCGACAAAGCTATTTCACTGGATAAAAAAAATACACTGGCTCACTTTAGCCGTGCAAACTGCCGGACAAAAATGGTTGAATTGCTGGAGTCACTTCCTGACTTTTCGGAGGATTTAACGGTTCCGGTTGGATCAAATGTCAATAGAGAGCAAGATAAAAGCCCTGAATTTGTTACCGAATACAAAAGCATTCTGGATGATTATCAGGTTTGTGTATTTTTGAGGCCGAATTTCCCATTTGCGTATTACAACAAAGCATACATTCTTTGTAAATTAGATCGGTACGAAGAAGCAATACGCAATTTGGACAAAGCGATTGAACTGCAACCGGATTTTGCAGAGGCCTATTACAACAGAGGCCTGACCAAAATATACCTGGATGATGTCGATGGTGGTGCAATGGATTTAAGTAAAGCCGGTGAGTTTGGCATTCAGGAAGCTTACAACGTAATAAAAAGATACTGTAACTGATATGAAGAAACTACAAGAGTTGAGCAACGAAGAATTGATGAAAAAGATGAAAAGCTACCGACCGATCATCATCGGCTTGGTCGTTACCATGTTTTTAACTTTAATTACTTTGATGGTATTAAGAATAAACCATTTGTTTACCCTTTTTATCCTGATCCCATTTGCACCGGTTTACATTCGGTTTAACAAACTATATAAAGAAAGTAGAAAAAGGAACCTGTAATGGCAAACTTAATTCCATTAGCAGAACGCCTTCGCCCGAAAACACTTGACGATTATATCGGACAGGAGCACCTGGTTGGGAAAGGTGCTGTTTTGCGAAAAATGATCGAATCGGGGAATATTTCATCCATCTTACTATGGGGTCCTCCCGGAGTAGGAAAAACAACGCTTGCCAAGATTATTGCCAACACACTGGACCGGCCTTTTTACACCCTGAGTGCCATCAATTCGGGCGTAAAAGATGTTCGCGAGGTCATTGAAAAAGCCCGAAAGTTGCAATTTTTCAACAACCCAAATCCTATTTTATTTATCGATGAAATTCATCGTTTTAGCAAGTCGCAGCAAGACTCACTACTGGGAGCTGTTGAGCAGGGAATTGTAACTTTAATTGGTGCAACTACTGAAAATCCTTCGTTCGAAGTGATCTCGCCTCTCCTATCGCGTTGTCAGGTTTATGTGCTCAAGCATTTGGAAAAAGACGGCCTGCTGAAAATTCTTGAGCTGGCCATGAAAAAAGACACCGACCTGAAGGAACAAGAAATCGTGATTGACGAATACGAGTCACTGCTTCGTTTTTCGGGTGGCGATGCCCGTAAATTGCTCAATATTCTTGAACTGGTTGTTTTAGCCGAAGAAGGGCCAGAAATTGTGATCACCAACGAAAAGGTTACCGAGCGCCTGCAAAGTAACCAAGCTACTTACGACAAAAATGGCGAAATGCATTACGATATCATTTCGGCATTTATTAAAAGTATCCGCGGAAGTGATCCGGATGCCGCCGTGTACTGGCTGGCACGGATGATTGAAGGAGGCGAAGATGTCAAGTTCATTGCCCGACGGTTACTTATTTTAGCTTCGGAAGATGTTGGACTTGCCAATCCGAATGCATTGTTATTGGCACAAAGTACTTTTGATGCTGCGCACCAAATTGGCTATCCCGAATCACGCATTATCCTGGCGGAATGCACTATTTACCTGGCGACTTCTCCAAAAAGCAATTCAGCCTACGACGCTATTAATACTGCCCAGGAGTTAGTAAAACGAACCGGAAATTTGCCTGTACCACTGCACATCCGGAATGCTCCCACCAAGTTGATGAAAGAGCTTGGCTATGGAAAAGATTACAAATACTCGCATGCTTACAAAGGCAACTTTGCAGAACAAGATTTCCTACCCGAAAAGATAAAAACCGAGCGATTGTACAAACCTCAAAACAACGCTACCGAATTAAAAATCATGGAACGGTTGAAAGCATGGTGGGGAAAACGGTTTGAGAAATAAAACAACGATAGAGCAGAACCAAACAAACACGTGGAAGTTAATCAACTAAAATTCGATAGACATCATTTCTTGAGTTCCAGGTAAATTCAGCATTGCTAATTTCAATTTCGTTAAAACGGGTAAACGAACAGCAGTCTACGCTCAATCTTTCCGCATCAACATACAAATCAAATATATTCTCTGACGAGATATTTACCCTGTAGCTAACGATTTCAGTTTGCCAGCCAATCGTATAGATCTCAATAATGTTGATGTTATTTTCTGAAACAAAATTGAATTCAACAGAACTATTTGATGAATCCAGTATTTCGATTTCATCCTTATTGAACGTTTCATTTGTAAATAAATTCACTCCGGTATATTTATCAACCAGCTCAAATCTAAAAGATTCCGGAGGAGTAAAGCACGCCCCACAATCTTTATACTTCGAGCAGCCCCCGAGTACGAAAATTACGCTAACAAATAACAGAATCAATACTTTTTTCATCGTTCGTTGTGTTATACTTTTTTAAAGGTTTCCATCTTACCCAAACATCTGAAGCACTATCCCATATCTTCGAGCCACAAGTTATCAAAACAAATTCTATTCATCCTATTAAAACCAGCGATTGTTCAATATTCGTTTCCAATCTAAATAAAAATGGCGCAAAAAAACATTTTCAATCCTAGCTTGTTTTTGGAATTGAAAGCAAATGAATAAAAAGTAATGAGTAAATCAGCTTGCAAGAAAAAAGATTTTAAAGAACCGGAAAACCCTAGCTATTATTGCAAAAAATGCGATGCTAAAGTCAATAAAGAAAAGCAAGTTTGCAAACCTAAAAAGTTAAAAAAATAACCTTTTATGAGAATTTGGTTGACGAGTGTCCTCGCTGTTGCTTTATTCCTTCTCCAAACGAATAAGTTATGGTCTCAAAATTCTACAAGCCCAAGTAGTGAGCTGGCTCTTCAGGACTCCGTTTTTGAAATTAGCGAAGTAACAGTTCATGCCTATCATTACGAACGTAAATTGATGGAGGTACCTGCCTCTATCTCCATCATTTCTGCAGATCAGCTAGAACAAAACACCTTCAAATCGATTGATGAGGTTTTAAACACGGTACCCGGAGTTTACATGCAACAAGCAACGCCAACCACGAACCGCTTAACAATTCGCGGAGTTGGCAGTCGCACTCCATACGCTTCCAATAAAATCAGGGCGTATTATGCCGGTATTCCACTAACAAATGGTGTTGGCGAAACTACTATCGAAGATTTGAATCAGTCCGTTTTATCGAAGGTGGAGATCATTAAAGGTCCGTCGTCAGGCTTTTATGGATCGGGACTTGGAGGGACATTACTCTTTGATGCCATTCATCCCGGCAAAAATCAATTGACAGTAAATTACGGATTAAGCTCGTACCAGACCCATCAAACAAACGCGAAGCTCAGTTTAAATGGAAAAAACAGTAGCAATCACCTGGCAATTGAAAGCTTGAGCTCGGCAGGATATCGTCGGAATAATGAGACTAACCGAATCAATCTTAATTACGTGGGGCAATTCATCGTGGGGCGACATGAGCTCAATATTATTATCAACCAGACCGATTTGAAAGGTTTTATCCCCAGCTCGTTGAATTTAGAAACTTTTCAGAAATCGCCCCAGCAAGCTGCAACCAGCTGGGCTTCGGTAAACGGATATGAAGAATATCAAAAAAGTCTGCTTGGAGCATCGGTGCTCTCGCGTTGGCAAAATAACTGGCAATCGACTGTTGTTCTATTCGGGCAAAATCGATCGTCAGATGAGCTCCGCCCATTCAATTTTTTACAAGAAGATAGTCGTTACTTTGGAAATCGAATCATACTTGAAAAGAAAATTACAACCACTTCAGGCATCTGGAAACTTTTGCTGGGCAACGAAAACTTCTTTGAAAACTACGATTGGACAACCTTTGAAAATGAAGATGATGGCACAACCGGCTCAATACTGTCAGACAATCATGAAAAACGAAATTACACCAATCTATTTGGACAAGTGGAATACAAAACATCCGAGAAGTGGCGTATTTCTCTGGGAGCAAACTTCAACCACACGCGTTACAACTATACAGATCGAATCCTGACCGATGGAGACCAGTCGGCCGAACACTCCTTTAAACCGGTTGTCTCTCCTCGCCTGGCCATCAATCACGCGCTCTCGACCAGAAATAACATCTACGCACAAATCAGCCATGGATTTTCGCCTCCCAGTCTGGAGGAAACATTGCTTCCTGAGGGTGGACGAAATACAGACATTCAACCGGAAACGGGCTGGAACTATGAAGTTGGTAGTCGTGGATACTTGTTTGATGGGTTGTACTACGACTTTTCAGTGTATTTTATGATGATGAAGAATTTATTGGTTGCCCGTCGTGTTGCCGAAGATGCCTACCTGGGAATTAATGCCGGAAAAACTGCGCATCCCGGACTGGAGTACTACCTGGAATACAAACTTCCTGGCTCAAATTTGAACTGGCAACATAAGTTCAATGTTAATGGCAGCTTTACGCCCTATTATTTTATTGATTTCGTAGATGGGCAACATGATTTTTCGGGGAATGAACTCACGGGAAGTCCCCGCCGTCAGAGTAATCTGGAATACCATATCAATTACAAGCGAAGATTAATATTTCGACTCCATTACCAAATGGTAGGTAAAATACCTTTGCGTGACAACAACTCTGTTTATTCGAATGAATATGGTCTGTTGAATTTGAATGTTTACTATTTAAAATCGTTTGGTAAGCTTCAATCCAAATTATTTGCAGGCGTTAACAATATCACCAATGAACATTACAGCTCCATGGTTTTGATCAATGCGAGTTCTTTTGGTGGAAATGCCCCACGCTACTACTATCCGGGCTCACCCATTAACTTTCGGATGGGTGTAGAGCTAGCTTACCAATTTTAAAATCTCAGATTCTAAATTTAAGGCTTAGGCCAAGTATATCTGATTCTTTCCAACGATCATCAGATTTTAACGATTGCCAAACGTAGTAAGCATCCAGTTTAAAGCTTTTGTTGTCTAACAAATGTAACCCTCCGTAAAATCGAACCAAATGAAGACCTTCCGAGTTAAGTTTCGTAAATAGTCCTTCACCAAGATAAGGATCCAACCATGAAGTCAGGGAGGGGAAATTAATGAATATGTTGTGATAATGTCTCAGGTAATTATCACCTTGACTAAACATTCGATATTCAAGTCGATTTGTACTACTTACGATGAGTTTTTTGAGATTGAATTTGAGCTTGGGTACTAACTGTGGCCGGTACTCCATGACATCAACCGAGGGCTTACGATTTTGTGCAGCACGGAAAGCCAGCCCTAAATTAAACCAATCAGTCAAATCCCGCGAGACAGCAAAATCCATATAAGTCATTTCCCGAAAATGATCATTCAACCGATAGTGGGTTTTAGTGTTTACAGCTAAATCATAAGAATCATTCAAACCCACCTGAAAACCGGTGGTATTCCATAAATAAAAGCTCCGTTCTACTTGCGAAAAGACATCTATATTACCTACGATCAGCAACAAAAAAACAAACACTATGGATAAAATATTTCTCATTCTCTGATCGCAAAGTTATTTTTTCAATTGTAATTCGAGCTACATTACAGCTCAATTAGTCGCTTTACGACCTCTAATTAATATCATATTCACATATAAACACGACCGCCATTCTATGCTATTGCTGTTTGACAAAACCCACTATAAACAGCTCATAATTAGAATCATTATAAATACGTCAATTTAGACTCTTTCTCTTTTCTCAAAAATAAAAATAGCTTATTTTTACAATATCAGGATACTGAAAACTATTTTATCACCCCAATACCACACACAACGGTTATGGATCAAGCGGAAAAAGAGTATTTTGAGAAGCTAAAAAATGAACTGTCAAAATCAAGCAATAAAAACGGACAGGATAACTTGCATTACCCATTGATGCCACTTCAATATAGCTATATCCACGATTTAAGAATCGGTCAATTAGTGAATGTTTGTGGAGTAAAAAACGTACTTGGATACGAAAACAAAAAATTTACGTTAGATCTGTATTACAAAAAGCTACATGAAATAGATCGTAAGCTGATCTTCGATTCCACAATGAAGAACCTAGACACCGCCAACTTATTTGATTTCAAGAATCCCTTTGAAACCCAGTTTGCAATCCTCTTTAGAATTAAGAATCTGAACAATGAGTATCGACACATTTTTCGATTAAGCACAATTCTTGAATACTCAACGAAAGTTGAAAGAACGTTTAGCATTTGTACTGATGTTACCGCAATGGGGCTAAGCTATCGCAAGAGTTCTCACTTTTCCTACGTGGGAGATCCCGTCAATGGTCACCCAATCTCAATAACTCATTTAAAGAAGCAAAGATGGAAAAACTTGTCAGAACGAGAATTTCAGGTTCTACAACTGATTGCAGACGGGAAGCTCACAAAAGAAATAGCCGACACTCTTCATATCAGCAAGTTCACCGTGAACAAACACCGGCAAAATATTATCCGTAAAAACTCGGGGAAAAGCATTCCTCAACTGCTCGCTGAAACCTTCAATGGAAGTTTATAAATAATCATCTACAATTTTTCAGAAGCAAATTCCAAAACCGCTCGGGTTCTTTCACAAAAGGAGCATGACCTCCCCAATCTAAAAAAAACAGTTTTACCAAAGGATTCGTTAGCTTTGCTTCTAAAAACTGATTGTATGAAGGGTTAAGATATGGGTCGTCGCTGGAAAACACCAAGTTTACCGGACTCTCCGCACCATTCAAAATTTCTACTTCGTTTCTGAATCCCTCCATGAAACTGGAATCGGACAACGCCATCCGAAATCCGGGATCAACCTTTTCAAACGTGCTCTCAAGTGTTTGTTTGTGGGCTGCCGACAAACTATTAATTATCATTTCTAATTCTGCTGCCGACCAATCAGGTTTAAACATTACCTTACCAATATCAGTAAAAGCTTCCAAGGTATCCGACAACCTAGCAAGTGGAGGAGATCCAACACAAGTTATCCCCGAAATGCTTTTCAATAAATGAAGAGCATTGAAAACGAGATGCCCACTAATGGAATGAGCGAGGATGTACTTCTCACCAGAGATCTGATTGATGTTTTCCGCCAGAATCTGGCTGAATGATCGGATACTATAATTAGAGGATCTTGGTGAGTCTCCATGCCCGGGCAAATCAAATAATACGATTTTATATTTATGAGTTATACTCTTTACTAAAGGAGCAAAAATATCTTTCCCAAGTGAGTTCCCATGAAGCAGAACCAATAGCTTATCCCCTCCCTCAAATGTCGTTCGAGCTAATTCCATTTTAATATTTTCTTAACTTAAAATACTGACTAGTAAGTATTGCAAAAATAGACAAAGACCTGTTTCTTTGATACTGTAGAAATATACTTCAGCAGGACTATTAAGATATTAATAACTTATATCAACGGATATGGGGGAATTATCAATGTAAATATCTTAAATAATTATCAATCTATAGTTCACAAAAGCATTAATCAAATTTCAACAAATTAGACCCCAAGTTTAATTCAAAAACCAGTATTATCATGAGAAAAATTCTACTTATTGCATTTACCGGATTATTAATTTCAAGTGTCCGGGGACAGACATTTAATCCTTTTGCCACTAAGTTCAAAGCCTATGTCATTAACGCACCAGAGGTCATCCTGACTGACGTAGATAAAATTGCCGTATTAAATTTTAGCAACCTGAGCAGCGAGTTTGCCAAAGAGTCGGGAGCTGATTTAGGAACAAAACTAGCCGACTACATGATGACCGACCTCTTCCGTGAGAGTAGCGGTGCTGATGATGTTTCGCGTGTATTTGTAAAAGGATTCCGGACTAACATTTTCCAATTAGTGGAGCGAAACAAGCTGAACCAGGTTATTGCAGAACAAGATCTTCAAAATAGCGACATAGTACGCGATGACCAGGCCGTGGCTATTGGACGTGTACTTGGCATTGATGCCATTATCACTGGAAGTATCTCTTATTCTTCAAACGACACTCACGAGAGATCAAGTCTTGTTTCGAACGAATACAAATCTAAAAGAACAGTTACTTGCGAAGCACGGATGAAAATTCTTTCTGTAGAATCAGGTGAAATACTTGGAACCATTAGTGAACAAGCGACGCGCGTTGACGAAGCCAAGACAAACAGCGCCTATCCAGTATACAGCAGTCTACAGTCTCCCACAGCTATTGCCGGCGATGCATGCAAAGACCTAGCCCGTGTACTGGTTAATTATTTCTGCCCCCATTTCGTTGAGGTTGAATACCAAATGGAGACGATTAAAGTAAAAGAATACCGCGACCGCGCCAAAGACGCCAATAACTACGTTGAGCGTGGTGAAATTACATCGGCTTATAAATTGTACAAAGCGATATACGATGAAGACAATTATAACCCAAAGGTTGCCTATAATCTTGGCGTGCTGTATGAAGTTGTCGGCGATTTCGAACATGCCTGCGAGTGCTTCAGTGTTGCTCATCAGCTAAATGACAAAAACGATGGTTACTACGAAGCGTATAAGCGAGCAGAAAGTGGAAGCCAACTCATGGAAGCTCTTGCTCATCTGGGCATTGTTATCGAACCATTTGAATACAAAGAAGGTGGCGAAACCACACTGGCAAAGAAACTCACAACCAAAGGATCGAGAAGCAAACGGGTGACTGCCTATGCTGAGCCAAATTCCAGTTCAACAGTAGTTGGACAAATTCCGGGAAGTACTTCCCTTACTGTTCTAAATCAGGTCGGGGAGTGGTATCAGGCTCAGTTGCTCGGTAACAAAACCGGATATTTTCATGAATCAGATATTCGGGTGGAATAGGTTAAATTGAAAAACGATTCCTTTTTTAAAATTAAAATCCTAAAAATTTATTTAGTTATGAAAAACATAATGAAGTTAGTGTTTTTATGCAGTGTCGTGCTTGTAGCCATAGTTAGCTGCCAAAAGGATAATGAGCCAAAAGTCACTTCAGAAAGTATGCTTATTGGGAACTGGAAAGCGACCTCTTCCTCAGCGCATTCATCCGATGGAGGGGGAGAATGGTCAACTTCATATGAAGGGCCGTTGGAAAATTATGTATATGAATTCAAAAGTGATGGTAGTTGCAAAGGAAATGTTGAAGTTATTGAAATAATACCAGTTGAAGGGAGTTGGGTTTTAAGCGACGGAAAATTGACAATTGAAGATAGGGAATTTGACATTGCCAAGTTAGATGCGACAAATTTAATACTTCATTTCAGATGGGAACCTGATGATACAACTTATTACGAGATAGCTTTTAAAAGAGTGAGAGATTAAATTAAAAATTTAATCTTAGTATATTCAGCTAACCTCTCTGATATAAAAACCCTATGTAGAGCATTGATTATGAAACAAATTTATTTCGCAGCGATACTGGTGCTATTGATTACATCGGTTGCAATTGGTCAGAATAAAAAATTACCCGATTTTAAGTTCCAAACAAAAACAAAGGTCGAAAAAGAGGGTAAAACTTTTGCAACACCTAAACTAAGAAAGGCAATTCCTCAATTAAAGTTTGAAAATAGCAAGCCGGGAGATCAGGAAGCCATTTTAAAATCGGCCTTAGATACCAAACAGCAACTCGACAGTATTATTTGGTTCAGTTGGGATACAGAAGCTGGGCAAGAATATGGTAGTGCCAAATATTTGATGGATTACAATAATAACGGGAAGCGAATATTACAAGCTAATTATAAATTGGACAAAACCAACGATACGTGGATATTTTATTCAAAATACGAATATCAATATAATAGTAGTGGTGAACTAAATCTTGAAAAGTTTTCAGAATTAAACGAGAGTACTGGCCAATGGGGAAATATCTGGAAACAGGAATACGGATATACCAACGAAAATTTAACTCTTCAAAGTCGTTTCAAATGGGATATAAATACAGATCAATGGGAGGGAGAATGGAAAATTGAACGTGTTTTTGATGATTTAGGAAATCAAACTACTCAGATCACATACAATTGGGATGTACATGCCAAAGATTGGATAGGTGATCGGAAAGAAGAATCTGCATATGATGATATGGGATTTCAAACCATACACGGTTATTATACCTGGAATAGCAGCTCTCAGATATGGATTGGGGACTGGAAACGGGAACATAAGTTTAATAGCGAAGGAGCCATGATTCTAGATATTGATTATGAGTGGAATACAAATACGAATCAATGGCATATTAAGGATAAATATGAATGGGACAACAGTGGAGCCATGATTTTGGAGATTAATTACGAGTGGTATGACAACCAGCTTTATGGGGATAGGCACGATGACTTCGAATATAACAGTAAAAATAATCTGATTCGGCTAAAACATTATGAGTGGGATGCAACCACTAATGATTGGTTACTTCGGTGGAAAGATGAATACGAATATAATGCCAATGATTTGCTGGAATCAAAGACTGATTACAGGCTGGATGATAATGAATGGAAAGGTATATGGCATTACGAATATGAATATGACGATAATTCAAATTTAACTCTTTTAAATACTTATTTTGGAGGTAATTATAAGTGGGAGCTTTCTACTAAAAAGGAATATGAGTATGAGTATGACAATAATGAAAACCTTTTAGTCGAGAGCTATTACTATCGGGATGTCGACGGCCAGATGCAGACATATGGATGGAAAAATGAGTACGAGTATAATAGTAAAGATAGTCTGGTCCTTGAAAGTTATTTTGATTGGGATGCAAAGACATATCAGTGGGTAGGTAGCAATAGAAGAGAATACGCTTATGATGACAAAGGTAACCGGACATTAATTGGTTATTACAATTGGAACATAAACACAAATCAGTGGGTAAAAGATGAAAAATATGAACTTGCTTTTGACGAAAACGGTAACCAAATACAATATGAGCATTATAATTGGGATGTAACTAATAACCGTTGGGTAGGAACCAATAAATACGATAATGCATTCGACAATAATGGCAACCGTACGCTATATAGTTCTTATAATTGGGATATCGTTAGTAATCAGTGGGCAGGTAAAAATAAATACTTATACGAATACAATGATTTGGGCAACCAGACACTTTATTATTCCTATAAGTGGTCGGATGAAAGCAATGACTGGTCTGATAATTTCTATATCAAAGGCATCTACCATTATTCAGAAAGAAAAATCACCAATATTGATGAAAAAGAATCCGAAACAATTAAAATCTATCCGAATCCAGTTTCTGACTATCTAAAATTTGATTTTCCGGATTCTTATTCGCAAGCTATTTTCAAACTCTTTGATCTACAAGGAAGGAAGGTAATAACAAGGAAAATCAGTAGTTCTAAAAAAGTCAGTCTTGAAAGTATAACTAACGGAATATATGTATATACTATTGATATAAATGGTCATAGTCAAAGTGGAAAATTGGTTAAAGAATAACTGAAAAAGATGAAAATATTTTTTTTATCTGGATAAAGATGAAGGACACCTGGTTACTCAATAAAATTTGGATATTTATACTAGTATCCCAGTTATTCAGGGAGTTCAGTTTTATGGAGACCAATATAATCATCTACAAGGAAACAAAGCTCCTTAATTCTCCAGCACCTTTGATTAACAGTTCAATACATCTTAAAAATTTTCAAGCTAGATAGAAATTTAATTCACAAAAGATAAGAGACCAGCAACGATAACAGAAACTGAAAATAATCTCCAAAATCATATCTATAAACAAAAAATTTAAATCCCCAACAATGAAAAAAACAATGAAAATTCTAGCAATGCTGACGTTCACTGTGTTTATGCTTGCAAGCTGTGCCAATCCGATTGAAAGCGATGCCAAGAAAGTTGCAGAGCTTCAATGCGAAGCGCAAGAATTAATGCAAAAAGTAATGGCTGGAGATGCTTCCCTTATGGAAGAAAGCAGCAAATTGGCGGAAAAAGCGGCTGAGCTTTCTCGAAAGATGGAAAAGAAATACGATTCGGCTTCGGATAGACAAAAATTTGCAGAAGCCTTGCTAAAGGAAATGGGCAACTGTGGAAACTAAGGAAAAAAGCTCGATTTTACGGTTATTTAGAAAAAAAGAAGCGAGGCTCTGTGAATCAACAGAGCCTCGCTTGTAAATAGAAAATTATAATAATTACGTCTTTTGTACTCTTATGGCAGCACGGTGTCTCCCATCAAGAACAGGTCAACTTCACGTGCAGCAGCACGTCCTTCGTTGATGGCCCAAACAACCAGCGATTGTCCGCGGCGTGAATCACCGGCAGCAAAAACTTTCTTGATGCTCGTAGCAAATTTGCCGTATTCAGCTTTATAGTTTGAACGGTAATCCCGCTCCATTTCAAGCTCTTCAGCGATTTTATCTTCAGGTCCCAGGAAACCCATAGCCAATAATACCAGATCAGCTTCCAGTCTACGTTCTGTTCCGGGAATTTCTTTTGGGTATCGCCCGCCTTCTTCGTTTACAGCCCACTCGATCTGCACCGTATGAATTGCGGTTAGTTTACCATTTTCACCTTCGAATTTTTTGGTCATCACCGAGTACTCACGAGGATCTTCTCCCTGCTTGTATATAGCTTCATGCTGGCCATAGTCAATCTTCAGCGAACCTGGCCATTCAGGCCAAGGGTTAGCATCTTTATTGCGCTCGCCCGGAGGTTTCGGCATAATCTCGAACTGCTTCACATTTTTGCATCCATGGCGCAAAGAGGTTGCCACACAGTCGGTTCCGGTATCACCACCTCCAATTACGATAACATTTTTACCTTCTGCCGAAATGTACTCTCCGTCCTCCAACTCTGAGTCAAGCAGACTCTTTGTGTTTTTTGACAAAAATTCCATCGCAAAATGAACACCATCCAATTTACGACCTTCCACCGGAAGATCTCTTGGCTTAGTAGCACCGCAAGCCAATACAACAGCATCAAAATCTTTCATCAGCTTTTTAGAGCTGACGTCTTTACCGATTTCAACATTCGTTTTAAAGATGATACCTTCCGCTGCAAGTACATCTACCCGACGTTGAACAACTTCTTTCTTGTCCAGTTTCATATTCGGAATACCATACATCAGCAAACCACCAATTCGATCGTCACGTTCAAATACAGTAACCGTGTGTCCTGCTCTATTCAACTGAGCCGCAGCAGCCAATCCGGCGGGGCCAGATCCAACAACTGCAACTTTTTTCCCAGTTCTTGTTTCAGGAGGTTCCGGAACGACCCAACCATTTTCAAAACCATTGTCGATAATGGTTCGTTCGTTGTCGTGGATCGTTACAGCGGGTTCATTAATTCCCAACACACATCCTGCTTCGCACGGCGCAGGACAAACTCGTCCTGTAAACTCGGGGAAGTTATTGGTATGGTGAAGTCGATCCAAAGCTTCTTTCCAACGACCTTTATAAATTAAGTCGTTCCACTCGGGTATCAGGTTATAAACCGGACACCCCGAAGCTCCGTTGTGCAACATTTCGCCACGATGGCAAAATGGTACACCGCAATCCATACAACGAGCTCCTTGTGTTTCGCAAGTATCTTTATCGCGAAGCACATAAACCTCATTCCAATCCTTTAAACGTTCGTCAATTGGTCGAGTTGGATTGGCAACTCTTCTATATTCTAAAAATCCTGTTAGCTTTCCCATGTTATCTCTTTATAATCATCATTACATGTCAGCAATATGCATATCAAATGCTGCATCAATTATATCAGATTCTTTTTCATACTTACCTAGGCTACGTGCTTTATCGATGTAGGTGAGCATCCGTTTGTAGTCAGTTGGAATAACCTTTACAAACTTCGAAACAGAATATTTCCAGTCGGAAAGAATAAATTCGGCAACAGAAGAACCTGTTTTCTGAAGATGCTTTTCGATCATCTCTTTCAGTTCTTGTTGCTCATTTTCATCTTCCACCCGATTAAGTTCAATCATTTCCATGTTACACAACTCAGGGAAAGTGCCCTCAGCATCTAATACATAAGCAATACCTCCTGACATACCTGCTCCGAAGTTCCGTCCTGTTTTTCCAAGAACAACAGTTTTACCTCCGGTCATGTATTCACATCCATGATCTCCAATTCCTTCAACTACAACTTCGGCTCCTGAGTTACGCACGCAGAAACGCTCTCCAGCAACTCCACGTATATAGGCTTTACCTCCGGTGGCTCCATAGAAACACACATTACCAACAATGATGTTTTGTTCAGGAATAAACTGTACCCCTTTTGCAGGATAGATAGTCAGATGACCACCGGAAAGTCCTTTCCCGAAATAGTCATTGGCATCACCTTCAACTTCTAATTCAATACCCTTACAAACAAAAGCACCGAATGACTGTCCGGCTGAACCGTTCATTTTGTAGTGAATTGTCCCATCTGGCAATCCTTCACCTTTATAAACTTTGGTTACTTCATGTGAAAGGACTGTTCCCACACTCCTATCGGTATTAATTACCGGGAACTCAGCTTTAACTTTTTTGCCATTTTTGATCGATTCCTGTGCTTTTTCGACAAATTGCCAATCAAGGATGTTATCCATCAAGTGATTTTGCTCTTTGCTGCAGAATAAACCTTGTTCTTCGCCAAAGGTCTCTTTATATAAAATCGGACTTAAATCTAATCCCTTATACTTCCAGTGATCAATATCATCTTTGAATTTCAGAACCTGAGACTGTCCAACCATTTCCTCAATTGAACGGAATCCAAGCTCAGCCATGATCTCACGAAGACCGTTAACCAAAAATTCGAAGAAATTAACCACATGATCCGGGTTTCCTGTGAATTTTTTACGCAAGGCTTCATTTTGCGTCGCCACTCCAACCGGACATGTGTTGCTATGACACTTACGCATCATGATACATCCTTCAACAACAAGTGCTGCAGTTGCAACCCCCCACTCTTCGGCGCCCAACAAAGTTGCTATAGCCAAGTCACGAGATGTTTTCATCTGTCCGTCTGACTGAACAACGATACGGTTACGTAAGCGGTTACGAACCAGCGTTTGGTGTGTTTCCGACAAACCAAGCTCCCACGGTAATCCGGCATGTTTAATAGAGCTTAATGGAGATGCGCCTGTACCTCCGTCATATCCAGAGATCAATACCGCATCGGCTTTTGCTTTACAAACTCCGGCAGCAACTGTTCCAACTCCTGTTTCTGAAACCAATTTTACGTTGACACGTGCATCTCGATTACTGTTTTTCAAGTCATAGATCAACTGTGCTAAATCTTCAATCGAGTAGATATCGTGATGTGGTGGAGGTGAAATTAATCCGACTCCAGGAGTCGAGTTTCTTACGCGTCCGATCCATCCATTTACTTTATGTCCCGGCAAATGACCACCTTCACCTGGCTTAGCTCCCTGAGCCATTTTAATCTGGATTTCTTTAGCCGTACTCAAGTAGTAGCTGTTCACTCCAAAACGACCTGATGCAACCTGCTTCGTAGCAGAACACATATCATCGCCGTTTGGCAGTTTCGTGTAACGAATTGGGTCTTCGCCACCCTCTCCTGAGTTCGACTTAGAACCGATTCGGTTCATGGCAATTGCCAGTGTTGTATGTGCTTCCCACGAAATAGAACCGAAAGACATTGCCCCGGTTGCAAAACGTTTCAGAATATTTTCAGCCGGTTCAACCTCATCAATCGAAATCGGTTCACGGTCACTGTTAAACTCCATCAACCCACGCAGGGTAAACGCAGCTTTTGTTTGGTCATCAACAAGCTGACAATATTTTTTATATTTCTCGAAGTCATTTTTACGAGTAGCCTCTTGCAACAGTTGAATTGCTTTTGGGCTCAACAAGTGACGCTCACCATCGACTCTCCAGTGGTACTCACCTCCGGGCTCCAGAACTTTCGCTCCTCCCTCACGGGTAGGGAACCCTTTTCGGTGACGCATCATAGCTTCCTTAGCGATGTCATCCAAGCTCAAGCCTTGAATACGGCTAACGGTACCTGTGAAATACTTATCGACCACTTCGGAATTGATACCCAAAATTTCAAAAATCTGAGCACCCTGGTACGATGCCAATGTTGAAATTCCCATTTTTGAGAAAATTTTCAACAAGCCACCACCAATTGCTTTTACATAGTTGCTAATGGCTTTCGCCTGCGCAATATCACCAAGAACACCATCTTTCACCATTTGCTTAATGGAGTCGATTGCCATGTAAGGGTTGACGGCTGAAACACCATAACCCAACAGCACTGCAAAATCATGTACTTCCTTTACATCGCCGGTTTCCATGATGATATCAGCCTTACCACGTTTTCCGGTGCGGATTAAGTGATGATGAACTGCAGAGGCGGCCAAAATTGAAGGGATTGGCGCATGGTCGGTACTTATCGAGAAGTCAGTCAATAAGATAATTGAATATCCTTCATCAATCGCATCTTCCACATAGCCGCACAAACGCTCTAATTTACGCTCCAAGGTTCCCGGCTTTCCATCAGCATGGAAAACAGTACTTATTTTTTTGGTTTGGAAATGCGTATGATCAACATAGGTAAGCTTAACCAATTGTTCGTTAGTCAATACCGGTTGATGAATCGCAATCCTGCGACAGTGCTCGGGAGACTCTGTCAATATATTTTTAAACCCACCAACGTAGCTTCTCAAGTCCATCACAATTCGCTCACGAATTGGATCAATTGGTGGATTGGTTACCTGTGCAAATAATTGTTTGAAGTAATTGAACAGATGCATCGGACGATCAGACAGAACAGCTAATGGGTTATCAGCTCCCATTGATCCCATCGCTTCTTTTCCGGTTGCCGCCATCGGCTTCAAAATCACTTCGATATCTTCGTGAGTAAAACCATAGGCCTTTTGTCTTTTGAAAACAGTTTTCTCATCAGGATCTTTCAATTCCAAATCAGGAATCGATGGAAGATCGTCAATGTAGGTCATATTTTCCTTCAACCAATCGCCATAAGGTTTGCTACTGATAATTTCAGCCTTCACTTCTTCATCAGACACGATGCGGCCTTGTTCCAAATCAGCAACAAACATTTTTCCCGGCTGCAAACGGCCACGAGATTTAACCTTCGAATGATCTACGTCAATTACTCCCGTTTCTGATGCCATGATCAGCGTATCATCATCTGTTACACAGTAACGAGATGGGCGCAATCCATTACGGTCGAGTGTGGCACCGACCAATACTCCATCAGTAAAACAAACCGAAGCCGGTCCATCCCAAGGCTCCATCATGGCCGAATAATACTCGTAGAATTCTTTCTTTTTAGGATCCATATGCGGATCGTTTTGCCATGCCTCCGGAATCAACATCATCAATACATGAGGAAGAGATCTTCCACTTAGCACCAACATTTCGATAGCCATATCAAGGTTGGCACTATCCGATGCCTGCAAATCACAAATTGGGAAAATCATTTCCAATTCTTCGCGTGTAAATGCTGTACATTCCAGCAGTGCTTCACGGGCACGCATCCAATTCACGTTCCCTTTGTTCGTATTAATCTCACCATTATGCGCAATATAGCGGAACGGCTGAGCCAATTTCCAGGAAGGAAAAGTATTGGTAGAAAAACGTGAATGAACCAATGCAATAGCACTTACCGCCAACGGATTGGTCAAATCTTTAAAATATAATGAAACCTGCTCGGTAGTTAATTGTCCTTTATAGATAATTGTTTTATACGAGCAAGAGATGATATTCATCCCGTCGTGTCCCAGTCCCGCAACTGACTCACGCGACAAACGCTCAGTATATTTTCTGAAGACAAATAATTTACGGTCGAATTCTTCGCCCGACATGTCCTCAGGTTTCCCAATAAACAGTTGCTGAATATTGGGTTCGGTTGCTTTTGAATCAACTCCAAGATCAGAGTTATCAACCGGAACCTTACGATAACCCAAATATGGCAAACCAAATTTATGAAGGTTACGAGAGATTATATCTTTACATTCAGATCGTTTTCTGTCTTCTTTAGGGAAGAAAATCATGGCCACGCCATATTTGCCAAAAGTAGGTAGTTTAATACCATCTTTAGGACATTCTTCCATAAATAGTTCATGAGGAATCTGGATCAACGTTCCAGCCCCGTCACCACTTTTTATATCGAACCCGGTTCCCCCTCTGTGTTCCATCCTTGCAAGCATGGATAAAGCATCAGATATTACACTGTGCTTTTTTCGGCCTTTCAAATTGGCTACAAATCCAATGCCGCAGCTCCCGTGTTCAAATTCAGAGCGGTATAAGCCCTTTTCTTTTGGAAATCCTAACTGCATCATTTATTCATTTTTAATTTTTTATCACCCGCTGTCTTCCCGACTTCGCAACAAGACACAACATTAGTAGTTTGAAGTAATTTCGAACTACTTTAAATTATTAAGCAAAACCCACAAAATACTTATGAAGTGAAAGCGAAAATAACGATAAATGTAATAACATCCAATTTTTCGAGCCACATTGCATGCTCGACAACATGTTAAAAAACCTTTACTTTCTGGTTTGCTTTTCGTAAATGAGTGGAACTCACCATACTTGGCGAAAACATGACAAAACTCACCCCTACCGGTCCTCTTTTTAGAAATAACGTTTAATTAACAGTCGCATACTATTTTAACAGTCTTTCAATAGCAGAATTCATTTTTTCAAACTGAAATGAATGAATCACTTGATCCATTTTTAATTGAATTTCATCCAAACACAAATTTCCAACACTTCCGGCATGGGTGTGATTAACTTCCTTGCTGGGTTGATATTCATTTTTCTGAATCTGCTTCCCAACTTTCACATAAGCATCCCGAAATGGGACACCCGCTTGCACTAAACGATTAACATCCTCAACGCTAAACACGTACCGATACTTCTCATCATCCAGTATATTCTCTTTGATTGTCATTTCGCCCAATGCAAAATTGGCAATCTTAATACAACTCATCATCTCTTCGAAAGCCGGAAGAAAAACCTCTTTCACGATTTGCAAATCGCGGAAATAACCACTTGGCAGGTTATTTACCATCAAGGTGATTTGGTTTGGAAGTGCTTGTAACTTATTACAGTGCGAACGAATCAATTCAAATACATCAGGATTCTTTTTATGCGGCATAATGCTCGAGCCGGTTGTCAACTCATCAGGAAGAGTAACAAAACCAAAATTCTGGCTCATAAACAAACACACATCAAAAGCGAGTTTGGACAAGGTAGCAGCAATCGACGAAATTGCAAAAGCGACTGTTTTTTCCATTTTCCCTCGTCCCATCTGCGCATAAACGACATTGTAGTTCATTGTATCAAATCCCAACAAATCAGTTGTCATTTGCCGATCCAGCGGGAAAGAAGAACCGTAGCCAGCAGCAGAACCCAATGGGTTTTGATTGGTAATTTTGAATGCAGCCTGCAAAAGTGTAAAATCATCGACCAAGCTTTCGGCATATGCACTAAACCACAGGCCAAACGACGACGGCATAGCAACTTGCAGGTGGGTATACCCGGGCATAAGTTGTTCTTTATTTTTTTCGGCCTGCGTCATAAGTGTCGCAAACAATTCATTCCCGGCTTCAACCAACTGGCGAATTTCTTCCCGGGCAAACAACTTCAAATCCAGCAGAACCTGGTCGTTGCGAGAACGCCCACTGTGAATTTTTTTACCAACGTCTCCCAACTTCTCCGTGAGCATGGACTCCACTTGCGAATGCACATCCTCGACACCATCTTCAATTGTAAAATTGCCGGATTCAACCAAGTTGTATATGTTTTTCATCTCGACCAACAGTTTATCAAGCTCGTCTTTCTCCAGCAATCCTATTTTTTGAAGCATGGTGGTATGTGCCATCGATCCCAAAATATCGAACTTAGCCAAATAAAGATCCAACTCCCGATCCTGACCAACGGTAAATTCTTCAATCAATTTATTTACAGATACGCCCTTGTCCCAAAGTTTCATTTTAAATATCTTTTATCGTTGAACTACCGCATTTGAGGTAGAATAAAATCTCGTTTCTCCTAAAATTTTGCCCAAATATACTGATTTTGGAGACATTATAGTTTTGCGCCGTCCTTCGAAAAGAAATCCTTTACTTATAATAAAAAAAATGCCAACTTTACATTTCAATTATTAAGGCTCCTAATTAAAGAAACAGCAAAGGCATTATGCTTGAAAACAAACTATTTAGACGCATCTTTATATTGATGACACTGACCGCTTTGGTCAGTTATTTTTTTGGCTTTTTTGTTGATTTCACCCGCGATGCCGGAAAATACGCCACCGTAGCCAAAGAAATTGTTCAACATGGCAACTACATCAACCTGACCGTTCACGGAGATCCGTACGATCAAAAACCACCAATGCTTTTCTGGCTTGGAGCCTTGGGATTCCACATTGGCGGAATTTCTAACTTCTGGTTTAAGCTTCCGGTTTTCCTGTTGATACTCTTTGGCATATTCTCCACCTACAAACTGGGCCGAAGCTTATACAACAAAAACACAGGCCTCATTGCAGCCAGCCTGCTATTTTTCTCGGTAATTTACAGCCTCTACAGTATGGACATCCATACAGACACGCCACTGCAAGCTTTTGTAGCTTTTGCGCTTTGGCAACTTTATGAATTTATTAAATCGAAACGAACAATCAATTGCTTTTGGGGATTTGTGGGTATTGGACTGGCCATGCTGTCCAAAGGCCCGATTGGAATGGCGATCCCCGGATTTGCTGTTGGCGGTCATCTTTTACTCAGCAAAAACTACAAATCCTTAATTGACTATCGTTGGTATTTGGGAATCCTTGTTGCATTTATAGTTGCCAGTCCCGCTCTTATTGGTTTGTACAACCAATTTGGATGGGGAGGCATTGAGTTTTTCTTCTGGGGAAATAACGTTGGACGGATGACCGGCGAATACGTTAGCGCCAACAATACCGACTATCTCTTTTACGTGCACAATCTTGCTTATTTGTTTTTACCCTGGTCGTTGTTGTTTTTTGCTGCGGCTTTTCTCGAGTTTCAGCAACTATTCAAAAATAAATTTAAAGCTCATGAGTACTATACCACAGCCGGAATTTGGGTTTTCTTCCTGATTATTTCAGTTTCCCGAAGCAAGCTTCCCAATTACATGTTTATTCTATTTCCGCTGATTGCAGTTTTAACAGCAAAATGGATCAATGAGGCACTTGTTAATAAAGAAAAATTATTCAAGCCATTTTTCATTATTCAGAATATTGTGACCGGATTGTTATGGATAATAATTTGGGGGTTGACACTTTACTTTTTCCCATCCCGAAACCCCGTCTTCTGGATTCTTTGGCTTGCTTTTTTAACACTAACCCTTTTCGTTTACCGAAAAATTAAAGATAAAGCTGCACGCTTGTTATTACCTTCAATCATTGCAGTTTCCGCTTTAATGTTATACCTGAATGCATCCGCATTCCCTTTTATGTTTAAACATCAGGCTCCTCCGAAAGCAGCCCGTTACTACAATGAGCACGCAAATGAAGGAGAAAATTTATACAACTATCGATATGGGCAATACGAACTGTTTTTCTATAGCGAACCGGAGGCCAAGCAGCTGGAAAACTTCAAACAACTAAAGCAAATTGCACAAGAAAAAGGAGCGTGGGTTTTTACTGATGAAACAGGAATAAAAGAATTGAAAGAATTTAAAGCGGATATTGACACAACGCTGGAATTTAAGCACCTTTACCTTCATGAAGGAGGAAAATTTATACTACCCAGTAAGCGCGAAAAAGTTTTAAAACCGCTCTACCTGGTCAAACTGAAATAAACAGGCATGAAATTACTAAACAACCTGGAGAAAAAACATTACCTATTATTAGCTGGCTGGCTGGCAATCAATCTCATCCAGTCATTTTTCACTGAGATGCATGCCGATGAGTCGTACTATTGGCTGTATTCGAAACATTTGGCTTGGGGCTTTTTTGATCATCCACCAATGTCGGCCTTTTTAATTTTTCTGGGCGACTCGCTTTTTCACAATGAACTTGGAGCACGACTGTTTTCCGTTCTGCTAACAACGTTTACAGCTGCACTAATCATGAATGAGCTGAACGAAAAAAAAGACATGGTCTTTCTGAGCATCTTCATGCTATCGTTCCCCTTATTCCATACACACATTGCCGGATTTCTGGCATTGCCCGATGCCCCACTGGTTTGTTTCACACTCTTATTTTTCCTCACCTACAGGCGTTTTTTAGAAGAACCTTCGTGGAAGTTCTCAACACTGCTCGCGATTTTAGCAGCCGCCATGATCTACAGTAAATATCATGCCTTTCTGGTTTTAGGCTTAGTTGTGTTATCGAACCTAAAACTACTGAAAAGTAAATATTTCTGGGGAATTCTTGCTGGAGCAATAGTGCTGCTACTTCCCCATATTATCTGGCAAATTGACAATCATTTTCCAACCTTTAAATACCATTTATCCGACCGATCAAAGCCGGTGCAATTAAAATATTTTGGCGACAACATCATCAACCAACTGTTAGTTGCAGGGCCATTAACCGGTGTAATTATTTTTTACAGTCTCCGGAAGTTTAAAACAAATGGCAACCTTTTTCGAAGGGCAATTATTTTTACCATTATCGGATTTTACAGCGTCCTGTTGTTGTTAAGTTTTTACAACCGAATTGAAGCACATTGGACAAGCGCCATCACTCCCTTACTGATGTTGGCTGCTTATCCGATCATTGTGGAACATCCAAAAACGAAAATGTGGTTCAAGCGGCTGGCTCTCCCCATTGTTGTTGTTTTTTTCCTATTCCGGTTTTACCTGGCAGCTAATTTTATTCCCAATGTGGGAATGCTAAAACTAGCCTTTTATAACCGGGAAGCAACATCAGAAAAAATACAAGATATGGCCAATGGCTACAAAGTTGCGTTCTTCAGCAATTGGGCGTCACCGGGAATGTATCAGTTTTACACCGGCGAAAAAGCAATTCTATTAGCAACACCGGGTTATCGTTATTCTCAATTTGATTTATGGAATGATGAAGCCTATGGCGAAGGCGATACGCTATTTGTTGTTATCCCCGACCGCATGTTGAATGACCATCTGATTGAGTTACCAAATGGGAAAAAAGTTACCACGGCCATTAGTCCTGATTTTCAATCGATCAAAAAATTAGAATTAAGACTTGATCAAATCAAAGAAACGCCAACCTTGTTTATTGCGTCACTAAATCTTAAAAACCACTCAGATAAAACGATTTTTCTCAACCACCCTTCTGAGCCGTCGATTGGATACGCACAAAACGGGAAAGAGATTGACCGTATTCCACTATACAACTTTACCGAAAAAGCAGAACTACAGCCTGGTGAAGAAATGAACATGGAATATAAAATTGCAAAAGAAACGCTGGAAACAGAACAAAACTTTTCAATATTTACACAAACTATTGAACGCAACCGCGGGCAAGTTCTCCCAATTCATATTCAATAAACCGACAAAACGTACTCCATGTTTACAAATACAAAAAATCGACAAATTTATCTTCTTCTGGCAGTTTTTGCTGCAGTTGTTTATTTTGTAGGATTATTTGTAGACATTGCGGGCGACGCCGCTAAATATGGAGCAATTGCTAAAAATATCTTTCATTCAGGCGATTACTTCAATCTCTCGATCCATGACGATCCGTATAAAGAAAAACCTCCATTTTTGTTTTGGTTGTCAACACTAGGGTATTACCTATTCGGAGTCAGCAACTTCAGCTTTAAATTTTTCCCGGTTTTATATGGGTTCTTCGGTATTTTTTGTGTTTACAAGCTTGGAACCAGCATGTACGATAAACGAACCGGACAAATAGCGGCTCTTCTACTTGCTTTTTCCGAAATATATTACCTCTACAGTGTTGATGTACACACCGATATTGTATTGCTTTCAAACATGGCTTTTGCTCTTTGGCATCTCTATGAATATTTGAAAAATAAGAAGACACTCAATTTCATACTCGGATTTGCAGGAGTGGGACTATCTATGATGACGAAAGGACCGATTGGTGTTTTTGTTCCGGCTACAGCGGTAATATTCTATCTGGTTTTTAATCGTAAATACAAACAACTGATTCATCCCAAATGGTTACTGGGTCTGGCGATTACTTTCACGACTGCCATTCCTGCCTTTTACGGGCTGTACAACCAGCTAGGATTGGAAGGTCTGGAATTCTTTTTCTGGACAAATAACTTTGGACGAATTGCCGGAACTTACGTCGCCAGAGCAAACACCGATTATTTTTTCTACCTGCATACACTTTTATACCTATTTGCGCCCTGGGGCTTTGTATTATTTATTGCTGTTTTTTTAGAAATGAAAAGCCTCCTGAAAAAACAGGCACTTCCTGCTGACTATTTTTTACATGGAGGTATCTGGTTCTTTTTTATCATTCTATCGATAGCCAAAGGCAAGTCGCCCAATTATATTTTAATTGTCATGCCACTATTGACCGTATTGCTCGCAAAGTGGCTCAACCGACTTTTATCTGATCAGAATACCTTGATCTATAAAATTGTCTTTCGTTTGCAGGCATCCGTAGTTGCCTTGCTGTGGATTTGCTTATTGTTGTTTATCACTTACCTCTTTCCACTAACAAAAGTCGGCTACTGGCTAATTGTTATTCCTGCTCTTGCAATGACGTATTATATATACAGCACAAAAAAAGATGGCTTTATTCGATTCTTTGCCCCATCAATGCTAATCATCACCTTACTTAGCTTCTTTATTAATACCCACATCCTCCCCTATATCTTTCAGTACCAATCATCGATTGTTGCAACCCGTAAATTTAACGAAGAGGCATCTCAACAAGCGCAGCTATTCAATTACGATTACGAACAATTCGAATTATTCTTTTACGGAAGAGACGGAGCAGAGCTTATAGAAGATACTACTGAACTCAAAATTGCAGTTACCAAACCAAATGCCTGGATATTTTGCTACGGGGAAGGTTTAAACGACATTAAAAAGCTGAATACAACGATTGATACAATCTATCAATTTAAGCATCGGGGTGTTTACCGAACGGGTATCCAGTTTATTTTACCTTCAAGCAGGGAACGTTCTCTGGGAACAACATACTTGGTCAAAACAAAATAGCACACTTGTTTAATATAATTTGACCATATTCTACTTTTATTCCACAATTATACCATTTTATTCTTTTTTAGTTATTTCTTTTTCATTTTGACATTTTTCTTGTTTTGCAGCTTACTTTTTACTCAAAAAATCATTTTTTGATGTAACACCCCTCCTATTTCTGACATATTTCCACAAAAACTCCATTTCCTTATAGTGAACCCCCTTGTAAGACAGGGGTTTCAATGTTAATTAACTATTAATTTGATTTTGAACCCCCGCTTTTTTCATACCTCGATCGAAAATATCTCTACTTTTGAACCGGAGATAAGAAAATAATGGGGTCCATTTAAAAAAAAGAGCATTTTTAAAAGATCACACGTTAAAGCAAGACACAAGAAAAAAAGATTATTAAAAAAGTTTAGTTAAAACCCTTTAATTTTTAGAATCATGAAAAAGACACTTACACTTTTAGTTTTTGTATTGGCGAGTACATTTGCTTTTAACGCACAAGCACAGGAAGAGAGTTCTTGGAGTACCGGAGTTGATTTATACAGTAGTTATGTATGGCGTGGTACTAATTTTAGTGGCCCTTCCTTGCAACCTTATGTCGATTTTACTTCGGGTGGATTCTCGATTGGAGCATGGGGATCACAAGGTTATGATGGATTCCAGGAAATGGATCTTTATTTGGCTTACGGATTTGATTTTGGTCTGAGTCTTGGATTAACAGACTATTACTATCCGGGGACTGAGTTTTTCGATTACAGTACAGCAACTGGTGCTCATGCATTTGAAATCAACGCTGGATTTGAAACTGGTGCTTTGAGTTTGGCAGCTAATTACATCTTGAATGAGGCAGGTGGTGCTGCATCTGCTGGAGGTGATATGTATTATGAGATTGGAGTAAGCGCAGGCACGGTAGATCTATTCCTAGGAGCAGGAGATGGATGGCATACTCCTAGTGGTGACTTTGCAGTATGCAACGTTGGAATCGGTACTTCTAAAGAAATTAAAATCAGTGATTCATTTTCATTGCCTGTTTCTGGATCTGCTATTCTGAATCCTGAAACTGAGCAGTTTTTCATTGTTGTAGGCATATCATTATAATTTAAAATTTTCTAACGAGATGAAAAAGATTGAAGCAATTATTAGAAAAACCAAGTTTGATGAAGTAACTGACGCACTTCATGAAGCTGGTATCGAATTCTTCTCCTTTTGGGACGTTCGGGGAGTTGGGCAGACAAGACAAGAGCGCGCTTATCGTGGTGTGATTTACGACACCGGCACGATTGAAAGAACAATCCTCTCTATTATTGTACGGGATAAAAATGTGGAAAAGACGGTATTGGCAATTATGAAAGCCGGTAGATCAGGTGAAATCGGGGACGGAAAGATATTCATTTCAAACATCGAAGAGTCTTACCGCATACGCACAGGAGAGTTTGGCGATGAGTCATTGTTCATCAAAGGAAAAGAAGAATAATAACCATAAAAAATTAGATATATCATGGACGAAACTTTACAAGGCCTACAGATAGGCATAGATAACATGTGGTTATTGATCGCCGCTTTTATGGTGATGTTTATGCAGCCAGGATTTGCAATGGTAGAGGCAGGTTTTACCCGCTCTAAAAACACGGCAAACATCCTGATGAAAAACTTGATGGACTTTTCAATCGGTTCTTTATTATACTGGATTATCGGATTTACCTTAATGTATGGAGACTCAATAGGCGGATTCATTGGAACTCCCGACCTATTCTTCATGAGCGAAGGTTATGGTGATAACTATTCAGATTATGCTGACTTATTCTTCCAAACTGTTTTTGCCGCAACTGCTGCTACAATTGTATCAGGAGCGATGGCTGAACGTACGGAATTCAAATCATACCTCATCTTTAGTATTGTAATTACAGTATTAATATACCCAATTTCTGGTCACTGGACCTGGGGTGGTGGATGGTTAAGCGAAATGGGCTTCCATGACTTTGCCGGATCATCTATTGTACACTCAGTTGGTGCATGGGTAGGTTTAGCGGGTGCTGCAATCATTGGACCACGTATTGGTAAATATGGAAAAGACGGAAAAGCGAAAGCGATTCCTGGACACAACCTGGCTTTAGGTGCACTTGGTGTATTTATCCTTTGGTTCGGTTGGTTCGGATTTAACCCTGGATCTCAATTGGCTGCTGCCGGAACTGACAATGCTGTAGCGATCGGTCATATTGCTGTGACCACAAACTTAGCTGCAGCTGCCGGTGCTGTTACTGCAATGCTAGTAGCTTGGGTTCGCTATAAGCGCCCAGCACTATCAATCTCACTGAACGGAGCTTTAGCTGGTTTAGTTGCCATTACAGCCGGTTGTGATGCTGTTGACCCAATGGGTGCAGTATTGATTGGAATTATGGCGGGATTTGTATTACCATTTGCTGTTGAATTCTTCGACCAAGTATTGAAAATTGACGACCCTGTTGGCGCCATCTCTGTTCACGGAGTGAGTGGAGCATTAGGTACGTTAGCAGTAGGTCTATTCTCTACTTCAGAAGGACTGTTCTACGGAAATGGTGCCAGTCTACTGGGTATCCAAGCAATCGGAGTATTAGCCTTCTTTGTTTGGTCTGCAGGATGTGGATTTATCTTGTTCACAATCTTGAAAAAGGCCAACATACTTCGCGTTTCAAAACGCATCGAAGAAGAAGGACTTGACGTATATGAACATGGAGAAAGTGCCTACAATTAATAATTTCTTCAGCCTTTAAGTCTGTAGCTTTCTCAAGGGCCTGTCATCTGACAGGCCCTTTTCAATTTTACTTTGAAGTCACAAATTTATAATGATTTGAAACAATATCCCTTTCGGTGTCATCCAAAAACACAAGGCACATAAATAGCAGACTGAGCTTTTAGAATCGTATTTGAGCCTGTAACTCATCCAAATTTGATATTTGTTTTGCTAGGAGTTGTTTATGGAACAAGACAAATTTGTCTCACTCGACATGTTAGTATTTGTTAAAAGAACTAAATCTAAAGAAAATCACACTAACATTTTTCATTCCTTTGCGTATTCTTTACTACCAATTTCAATTCAACTCATTTTAGCCCATTTTGCATCCGATCCGAACTCTCTGTTATAACTTTGATCTTAATGCTATCGCGCACTTGCTTATTACTCATTGATCCTTATGTTTTTTGACATTCTTTTTTAGTTTGCAATGATCAAAAAAAAAAATGGAAAAGTACCTTGCATCAGCAATCAAGTCCCAATTTGAAAAGTTGGACCATGATCTCGACTACCAGAAAACACTAAAAAAAAGTAAAGAGAAGCATCACCTATACAAACCGTATACAGACGATAAAGGGATCCATTGCCAGGGAGATGATTTTCATTACGTAGTTGAATGGGAAATTCATGAAGAGATTTAAACGACAACTTCTTAAATTTCTCAATTCTTGATGAATTATACAGAAGAAGGAGCTCTTAAACTTCAAAGTGCAACTTTGATGTAAGTATAGTTTGTATCAAACTCAAACGACATTATACAAGTTGAATAGGTCAAACTTTTGTAAACCACTAAAACACCCTGAGACATGAAGGTTCTTATGTTTGGATGGGAATTCCCTCCAAATATTTCAGGAGGTCTTGGCACAGCCTGTTATGGGATAACAAAAAGTCTATCTTCATTAAAAAATGTGGACATCACATTTGTAATGCCCAAGACCTATGGCAATGAAAACCCCGAAAGGATTAATCTAATTGGAGCTAATCAAATCGACCTCATCAAAAGTAAAATTCATCTTGAAAATTTAAAAATACCTGTTCAGTGTATTGGGGTAGAATCTAATATTAAACCGTACACTGATCCCAAGTATCTCAAAACTCTTGAAAGTACCACGGTAGACAAGATAAAAACCTCCTCAACGGTTGATATTACAGATGCGATTTTATTTTCAGGAAAATATGGTTCAAACCTCATGGATGAGATCCATAATTTTTCGGTAATTAGTGAATACATTGCCCAAACGAATACGTTTGATGTTATTCATGCACATGATTGGCTAACTTTCCCAGCTGGCATTACAGCAAAAAAAATATCTGGAAAGCCTTTGGTTGTTCATGTTCACGCCACCGACTTTGACAGAAGCGGAGGAATTGCAAACCCGGCAGTATATAAAATTGAAAAAGCTGGAATGGAGTATGCGGATAGCGTCATATGTGTCAGCAACCGAACGCGCGATATAGTAATCCGGAAGTACCATATTTCAGCTGGAAAGTGCAAAACTGTCCACAACGGTGTCGAATACAACCATACAACGGAGTTAGACAATCTGCCGGATAAAGGAAATAGAAAATACGTTACTTTTCTAGGAAGAATTACCATTCAGAAAGGACCAGAATATTTTATTCGTGTGGCGGAGTTGGTCATCAAGCACATGAAGGAAATAATATTTATCATGGCTGGAGATGGCGACATGTATCATGAGGTGATTAGGAAAGTGGCTGCATCACATCTCGGAGATCATTTTCTTTTCACAGGTTTTCTAAAAGGCAGTGATGTATGTCGAATGCTCAAACTATCCGACATTTTTGTTATGCCTTCGGTTTCTGAACCATTTGGGATATGCCCTTTAGAAGCTATGCAAAACGAAGTCCCTTCAATTATTTCAAAACAATCCGGAGTATCAGAGGTGGTGAAGCATGCTATCAAAGTTGATTTTTGGGATATTCGTGCTATGGCTGATGCCATTCATGCGATTCTCTCCTATCCTTCACTTTCAAGAATGATGATCAAAAATGGGAAATTAGAATCAGCAAATATCAAGTGGGAACATGCAGTTGCAAAAATTCATCAGATTTATCAAGAGGTAATTTGAGTTGAATAAGAATCGCATAATAAAACCTAAGGAATTTAATAAGGCTAGCCGCAAACACGACTTTGTATCAGCTTCTTAAACTTTTGCCCAAACAGCAAGCATCAGTTCAAATTCAATTCATTCAAAATACTCAAGGTAAGCTCAAACGCAGGTTTTGCCATACCTCCATGATTAAATCCATCAAGCTCGTACAAATAAGTTTCCGGATGACCAACAACCTTCATCATCCGATACATGTAGGCGTTCTCTTCATAACGACCTAACATTTCCAGCTCACGATCACCTGTGATTAGAAAAAGCGGCGGAGCATCATTTCGAACATGAAATAAAGGTGCATACTCGTCGACAATAGGACGCGTTCCGGGAATACCTCGTTCTGAACGGATTGTAAAATGGGTAATCGTGTGTCCGCTAAACGGAACTAGTGCTGCAATCTGATTGGCATCAATTTCAAACTTATCCAAATACCTTTTATCCAAGCCGACCATGCTTGTCAAATATCCGCCGGCTGAATGACCGGAGACCACGATTTCGTCAACAGCGCCACCGTACTCTTCAATATGATTAAACACCCAGGCAACCGCCGCTGCGGCATCTTCGATGTATGCCGGACACTTAACTTTTGGACTTAAGCGGTAATTGACGCCCACAACGGCTAGTCCCTTGTTCTTCCACTCTTCGGGAATAAGCTTTTCACCGCCGGTTATTCCTCCACCATGAAACCAAACGATCGTTGTGAAATCTGTTTTGCCGTCCGGGTAGTATAAATCCAAGCGGCAACGCTCTTTCATATAATCAGTAAGAACAGTATCTTCCCGATATTGAACAGACTCTATCAGTTTATAGGATGTTTTTTCTTGTCCGCTCGCGGTGTAGAACGAAGCGACAAAAAAGAAACTAATGACTAGTAAATTAAACTTCAAATTCATAAAAAAATAGATTTAGTAATTTGCGAATTTGAAGATACAACTTTAAGCTGAATTTGAAATCTGTTCTGATTAGAACACTTGCATTTGGTGTAGTTTGTGATAACGGCCTTTTAACTCAATCAACTCCTGATGAGTTCCCTTTTCAACGATCTGTCCTTTATGAAGCACACAAATAACATCGGCATTTTTAATGGTTGACAGGCGATGGGCAATTACCAAGGAGGTTCTGTTTTTCATCAGGTTTTCCAAAGCTTCCTGTACCAACTTCTCCGACTCTGTATCTAGGGCGGAAGTTGCTTCATCGAGTATTAAAATCGGTGGATTTTTAAGAATGGCCCGTGCGATAGAAATCCGCTGTTTCTGGCCTCCTGACAACTTATCTCCCCGATCACCAATATTGGTATGGTAGCCATTTTCGGTAGCCGAAATAAACTCGTGCGCATTCGCAATTTTCGCAGCACTAACAACATCCTCCTCGGTGACGTGATCAACTCCAAAGGCAATATTGTTATAAAACGAATCATTGAATAAAATAGGCTCCTGATTAACATTCCCCATCAAGTTACGCAAATCGTGTAATTTGATATCGCGAATATCAGTCCCATCAATAAAAATCCCTCCTTCGGAAACATCCCAAAAACGAGGCAACAGATCAACCAAGGTCGTTTTTCCGGATCCGGATTGACCAACCAATGCAATAGTCTGGCCTTTGTTCACACCGAGAGTGACCCGCTTCAGCACATTCTCGTTGACGTATTTGAAGCTCACTTCACGAAACTCGATCTTATCTTTAAAGTCCTTTTTATCAACAGAATCAGGCTTATCCTTGATGGTATTCTCCTGACCTAAAATCCGATCAATCCGATTCATCGATGCCAAGCCTTTTTCGACACTATAAAGCGCTGTAGAGAACGCCTTTGCAGGATTAATTATATTATAAAAGAAAACAAGGTAACCAATAAACGCTTCTGCCGACAAGGAACTTTCATTTTTCAATACCAAAGCTCCTCCATACCACAAAACAATAATAATAACAGTTGTACCGAGCAACTCGCTCATCGGATGAGCCAGAAACCTACGCCACATCAACTTGTTCATGATCTGCAAATAGGATTCATTCTCCCGGCTGAATCGATTATAAGCCTTCTTCTCTGCATTAAAAGCTTTAATCACACGTAAGCCGGAGATGTCCTCTTCTGTGATTGACAAAATATCACCCATTTTATCTTGCCCCCTCATGCTTCTCTTTTTCAAGCTTTTACCAACACGACCAATGACAAAACCGGCAATCGGCAGCAAAACAAAAACAAAAAGCGTGAGCGACCAACTCATATAAATCATCGCCAAAAGTGAGATGAGAATGATAAACGGATTTTTGAAAAGCATTTCCAGTGAATTCATCACCGAATTTTCCACTTCCTGCACATCACCCGTCATTCGTGCAATGATATCTCCTTTGCGCTCGTCAGAGAAGAAGCCCAATGGCAACTCCAGGATTTTCTGATACATCTGTGCCCGAATATCGCGCACCACTCCGTTACGCAGATAAACCATAACAAAGCTGGCAGCATAAGTAAATCCTACTTTCAGAAAAACCATTAAAACAATAAAAAGGCCGATATAAATTAATGCACGTTCGCTACCTGATGAGATAACAACCTGGCTGATGAAATAGCTAAACAACTCGGTCATCTTTTCGATGCTGAATGATTCAACAACAGGCCTTTGAGTCACCAATTCCTGAGTATTAAACAGAATTCCGAGCGCAGGAATAAGCAGTGCAAAGGAAAAAGCCCCGAACAAGGCGCCAAGAAAATTAAAAAGAATATTCAGAATCACCTTCCCTTTGTAAGGTGGAGTAAACCGTTTGAGTAACCCGTAAAGGTCTTTCATACTTTGATGACTATTTTTGGTTGCCGGTTATCCTAAAAAATACCGGTGTAACTATGTGGTGTAATTGTCTTTAATTGAGTTTTTAACTCATCACTAATCTCCAACGTGTCGATGAACTCATGTATTACTTCCTGACTCATTTTTTTGTTGGTACGGGTCAGATTTCTCAATGCTTCGTATGGATTCGGATAAGCTTCACGACGTAAAATAGTTTGGATGGCCTCGGCAACCACGGCCCAGTTCTTTTCTAAATCAGCATCAATCGCATCTTTATTCAGCAACAATTTACCCAAGCCTTTCATGGTTGAACTGATTGAAATTAACGAGTGCCCCAAAGGCATTCCAATTGTCCTTAAAACGGTTGAGTCTGTCAAGTCGCGCTGCAAACGAGAAACCGGTAATTTTACTGATAAATGCTCGAGCAGTGCGTTGGCAATTCCCAGGTTCCCTTCCGAGTTCTCAAAATCAATCGGATTAACTTTGTGCGGCATTGCTGATGAGCCAACTTCACCTTTCTTAATTTTTTGCTTGAAATAGTCCATCGAAATATAGGTCCACATATCACGATCCAAATCAAGAATTATGGTATTGATCCGTTTCAACGCATCAAAAATAGCCGCATGGTTATCGTAGTTTGCAATTTGCGTGGTGTATTGTGCACGTTCCAATCCCAGGTAATTTTTCAGGAAGTGGTTTCCAAAAGCTTTCCAGCTGATTTCGGGATATGCAATATGATGTGCATTGAAGTTTCCGGTAGCACCACCAAATTTGGCATCGCAGTTAATCGATTTCAACTGCTCCAACTGAACTTTCAAACGCTCAGAAAACACACGAATTTCCTTCCCTAAATTTGTAGGAGAAGCAGGCTGCCCATGCGTTTTCGCCAACATCGAAACATCTTTCCATGCCTCAGCCAATTCATCCAAGGTAGCAACCAAATCGTTGATACTCGGATAGTATTCCTGATCCAATGCATCTTGAATGGATTTTGGAACAGCAGTATTATTAATATCCTGCGAGGTTAATCCAAAATGAATAAACTCCTTGTAATCTTCGATTCCTAATTTGTCAAATTCCTCTTTCAAAAAATATTCAACTGCCTTCACATCATGGTTGGTCACCTTTTCGATATCCTTCACGCGTTGTGCATCGTCCACCGAAAAGTCTGCCACCACCTGACGAAGCTTTTCAAATAAGCCTTTATCAAATTCAGCCAATTGAGGCAACGGTAACTCGCATAAGGCTATAAAATATTCAACCTCAACCAATACCCTGTATTTAATCAGGGCATACTCTGAAAAGTAATTTTGCAGATTTTCAACTTTCGATCGGTAACGACCATCAATGGGTGTAATAGCAGTCAATAAATTCAGTTCCATGATTTTAATTTTTCGAGCCACAAAGGTAGCAAATATTTTTACTGACAATTATCCGGAAACCGATGGATTTAGTTTCGTAACATTTTAAGAATGATTCAAAATTGATTACTTTTAAATCAGTCGTTAAAACATTCTTTAAATTAATATATGACAGCACGAATCTTCCCATTTATTACGACCCTCGCTTTTCTATTTATAAATTGTGAATCCCCTAAAAATATGATCGATAAAACAACCGTGCAGCATCTCGACATTGAACGTTACATCGGCACCTGGCATGAAATAGCACGCCTGCCCAATCGATTTGAAAAAGATTTAATCGGCGTAACAGCAACTTATAAACTTCGGGATGATGGCAAATTAAAAGTCATCAATGCAGGATATAAAAATACGTTTGACGGCAAGTTTAAAGAAGCAACCGGAAAGGCTAAAATACCGAACCCGGAAGAGCCCGGCAAGCTAAAGGTTAGTTTCTTTCTCTTCTTCTATTCTGAATACAATATTTTGGAATTAGATGACAACTATCAGCACGCACTGGTGGGAAGTTCAACGCCCAAGTATTTATGGATATTAAGTAGAACTCCTCAACTAGAAGAAAATACATATGACATGCTTGTTCAACAAGCACAAGCCCGAGGATATGACACGTCGGAATTAATCAAGGTTAAGCAGAAAAAAGAATAAGGCACTATAAATTTAGGTAGTGAAGTAACCAGTAAAAGCTTAACTTTGAAAAGTACAACACAAAAACCATGAAAATGAAATCAGGATTTAAACTGGCTGTCATCCTATTATTCGCCGTCATTTTTACAACTTTTGCCCAGAAATCAGAAACAGGGACACCCAGGAAACTTGTTTACAAGTTCAACATCAAAGAAAATATAGCTCCTGCCATTTGGCGTCAAACCAAACAAGCTTTTGAAGAAGCAGATAGTTTGAAAGCCGACTTGATTCTGATTCATATGAATACCTATGGTGGAACGGTACTGGACGCTGACTCAATTCGGACTAAAATTTTGAATAGCAGACTTCCGGTTTATGTATTTATCGACAACAATGCAGCGAGCGCCGGCGCTTTAATTTCAATTGCCTGCGATAGCATTTACATGCGCCCCGGCGGATCGATTGGTGCTGCAACGGTGGTGAACCAAACTGGGGAGCAAATGCCCGACAAATACCAATCTTACATGCGCTCCACCATGCGGGCAACAGCCGAATCACATGGCGGAGATACCATTATCAGTGGGCAAGACACCACCTTCCGTTGGTTCCGCGATCCTAAAATTGCCGAAGCCATGGTTGACGAACGGGTGTACATTCCCGGAATTATCGACACGGGTAAAGTGCTCACCTTCACCCCTTCCGAAGCAATGGAACACGGTTTTTGTGAAGGCATTGCTGAGAACGTACCCGAAGTGTTGGAACAAATAGGAATAACAGAATATGAACTAATTGAATACAAACCAAGTGCATTGGAAAAATTCATCGGTATTCTGGTTAACCCAATGGTTTCGGGTTTACTCATTATGATTATTCTAGGCGGCATTTATTTTGAAATGCAAACTCCGGGTATCGGATTCCCGCTAATAATTGCTGTAGCAGCCGCTTTTGCCTACTTTGCTCCACTATATCTTGAAGGGCTTGCAGCCAACTGGGAAATATTGATTTTTGTCGTCGGACTCATTTTAATCGCTCTGGAGATTTTTGTGATTCCCGGCTTTGGAGTGGCCGGACTGTTTGGCATCACACTCAGCTTTACCGGACTGGTTTTAAGCTTAGTCGACAATATCAATTTCGATTTTGAAGCCGTACATCCTGATAAAATACTAACCGCATTGACAACCGTAATTGTTGCACTTTTCGGAGGATTCATGCTCAGTCTCGTTATCAGCAAAAAGATTTTCACTGCTAACTCTGGTGCTTTCAAAAACCTCTCCCTAAATACCATTCAGGATAAAAATGAAGGGTATGTGGGCGTGGACAATCAGAAAACACTCACAGGCAAAGAGGGTGTGGCTTTTACCGTACTTCGCCCTTCTGGAAAAGTGAAAATTGACAATAAGATTTATGATGCTGTTTCCATCCAGGGGGTGATTGACCGTGAAGAGAAAATCGTGGTTATACGGGACGAAGCGGCCCAATTGTATGTCGAAAAGCCGGAAGACAACTAGCAACTGCTTATCAATTCGAGTTACAAATGACCTGCTTGAGGTGAGCGTGCAAACGAACCCCCAGAGTCAACAGTATAGATTAACAAATATGTAGATATTTAAATTTTTCATACTGTTATTTCATTTAATACTGAAAGAATTCTAATTTTGTTCTTCGAAAGAGGGAGGAAAATGATGAAAGAGTTTTTAATTAATTATTTCGCCGAATTAATTTATTTGTTGAATGAAATGGCGCCTTGGCTGATCCTGGGATTGGTTTTTGCCGGATTGTTAAAGGTCTTTTTTCCTGACGAGAAAGTGCAAAAGTACATGGGAAAGCCAACAACTAAATCAGCATTAAACGCTTCGCTGCTAGGTATTCCAATGCCATTATGCTCATGCGGAGTCATTCCAACAGGAATTTCATTTTTCAGAAATGGAGCATCAAAAGGAGCCACAAATTCCTTTTTAATATCAACTCCGCAAACAGGGGTCGATTCAATTTTTGCCACCTACTCCATGCTCGGCTGGCCGTTTGCCATTCTCCGGCCAATTGTTGCCTTTGTTACTGGAATAGTTGGAGGAATTTTAACGAACTGGTTGGTTAAAGAAAAGGCAACACCCAAAGATACCCCGAAAGCTGCATTTGCCGGAGGGTTCACAATGGACACATCATCTACAAGTCAACCGAAAACAAGTATTCTATCTTCAACGAATTCGAAAAGTGAATCCGCCAAAACATGCGATGATGATTCCTGCGGATGCGACGACAAACCAAAACCCAAAGGCAATGCAGTGGTCCGTGCAAGCCATTACGCTTTTATCGAATTATTACAAGACATTGCCAAATGGTTGATCATTGGATTTTTAACAGCAGCGCTAATTTCAGTTATTTTGCCTGATGATTTCTTCAGCTCATTTCAAGGATGGGGAATTTTGGAAATACTGATTATTCTGGCTGCATCGGTTCCAATATACATTTGCGCAACCGGTTCAATCCCCATTGCCGCCGTTCTTCTGATGAAAGGCGTTTCACCGGGAGCAGCTTTAGTTTTCCTGATGGCAGGTCCGGCAACTAACGTGGCCACAATGACTGTAATCGGTAATACCATGGGACGAAAATCTCTAATCATATATCTGGGGACAATCATTGGCGGAGCAATTTTATTTGGGCAGCTAACGAATTGGTTACTACCAACTGATCTTTTCATGAATCAGATTGTACACATTCATGGCGATGGAGAACATGAAATGCTACCCAAATGGCTTCAAATTTCCTCATCGATATTGCTAATAAGCTCACTCATACTTGGTTACTTTTACGAACGCTTTGAAAAATCAAAAACGACAGACAAAATGAATTTAAAAACCATGAAAGTTGAAGGAATGACCTGCTCTCATTGTGAGGCCAGCGTTACTAAGAACTTGTCGAAACTAAGCGGCATTGACGAAGTATTTGCCGATAAAAACACGTCGACAGTAAAGGTGAAAGGCAACAATATTAATCTCAAAGAAATTGAGAAGACGATTAATGAGATTGGCTATCAATTTAAAGGTGAAGTATAAACATGTCACTCATACAGACAGGACTAATTGTTATTAGCGCACTCCCGATGGTAGCAACAGCGCTGCTGGGCTACCAACTTTTGCGAAACGGACAAGGAGCAATTGGGAAACCTTCAATTACAGCCTGGCTTTTTTACTTTACTAAATTTACGATCGCATTCCTATTGCTTAGTTTATTCCTGGCTAGTTTAAAGGAGGATTTTTTCCATTATTTTCCATGGCTTATTCAAAATGAAATCCCTGAAGTTCAGAGACTACTTGGCTTGGTATTCGTTTTCGCAGGAAACTTATTGTTGATTCCGGCCTACTATTCACTCAGTATTTTCACCCGAATGGGACTCCCAACAAAGGAACACGCCCTGCAAACAAAAGGAGTGTACAAAATAAGCCGCAATCCCATGTATACCAGTTTTTTCTTTTATTACGCCGCTTGTTTTCTAATTATGCCAAGTCTGTTAATTGCTTTTTTGATTGCGCTCAATCTACTCACCCATCATTTCATTATTTTAAATGAAGAAAAATACCTCGAAAATTCGTTCCCAAAAGATTACACGTCCTATAAAGAAAATACAGCTCGATATTTGTAGCAATTTCTCTCATCAATCCCGCCATCTATTTATAAAAAATAAATAAGCATAATTTATAAACTCGATGACTAATGACATCCTATACTCAAGTAAATTTCACTTTAAAATAACAAACCAACTGACAGCAGCTAAAGCATAGCTAGAAATATTATTTTAAACAAAACCACTCCTTAGGCAAATCCGGCATATCTATTCAGCATTCTATTTTTTGTACTATCCTCAATCTTCTAAACAACAATTAGACACTCATCTGTTTGTTTTTTGATCATTTTACTGTAAATAAGATCGAAATTAATCAACAGTCGGGTATTTAATCCAAGACAAAAAAAACACCTCGTTCATAGCAAAATGTGCCGTTCGTGTGAAAAAAGGGGTGTTTCACACAGCAAAATACACCACTCATGAAATAAAACAATCAGTTAAAATTAAAGTAAATAGGAATGCCTACTTTTACCGCGAATTAAAAAACAAAATAGCGTGACCATATCTCTTTTTTTCAATATTATTACGAGTTTTATATTAACCTATGTCGTGATTCCTCCAATTGTCAAGGTTTCAAACGTAAAAAACTTAATGGATGTACCCGACCACCGAAAGTTGAATAAGGCAGTTGTTCCAACATTAGGCGGAATCGCAATTTTCATAGGTCTGAACCTCAGTTCTCTGCTGTTTATGCCTACCGAAACTGCGGTTGAGCTACGTTTCTTATTCGCAGCAATTATATTGATGTTTTTTATTGGTTTGAAGGATGATATTTTAATTATTTCGGCCAAGAAAAAATTTGCGGTTCAAATTATCGCAGCAGCAATTTTGGTTGTACTGGGTAAATATCAAATTACAGAACTCTATGGATTATTTGGAATTCACCATCTTATTCCTGCGATAAGCATTCCTCTTTCAATCCTTATTTTCTTATTTCTAATCAATGCCATTAACCTTATTGATGGAATTGATGGTTTAGCATCGGGAATAACACTATTGGTAAGTTCTTGCCTGGGAGTCTGGTTTTATATGACTGGGAATATTGCATATGGAGTGATATGCACTGCACTTGCAGGAAGCCTTTTAGCCTTTCTTCGATTTAATCTTTGGGGTGGCAAAAACAAAATTTTCATGGGTGATACCGGGTCACTTATTCTGGGAGTTGTCGTATCGGCAATGATTATTAAGTTTATTCATCTAAATTCGATATCAACCTCTGAATTTCGTATTGAGCAAGCCCCGTTACTAGCATTGTCATTACTCATTATTCCAATCACTGACACGCTAAGGGTTTTCACAATTAGGATTTACAATAAAAAGTCGCCTTTTTCGCCTGACATGAACCATCTCCATCACTTGTTAATAAAATCACGATTGACTCATATTCAAGCAAGTAGTTTTCTTGTTGCTTATACGGTATTTTTTATCATGCTTGCATCAACCTTAAGCTTATATTTTAATATTACGGTCAGTTTTGTTCTGGTAATTATTGCCAGCTATGCTACAGTTGGTTTAATGCACCTGAAGATGAGAAAAATACACGCATTTGAAAATGGAGAAATAAACTCCAACCAAATCAAGATCATCAATTTATTTCCAGCTAAAGAAAAGCCAGTCTACAGCTTGGTTAATGGACGTAAAAAACGCATATAAATAAATAAAACGATCCATTAAAATACCCCCACATAAAAAAGCCGTTGCTGAAATTATTCAACAACGGCTTTTTCATTGACAATTTCGCCGCGATCTAACTGAGTAAATTGACGGCTTCCAGTTTTTCCTGTCCGGCATCAATCGCTTGAAGATTTAAAGGAATCAATTTATGATGGCGTTCAGGTAACGACTTTTCCAATCCTTTTCTGATACTTTCCATTTTTACAACTGGCTTTGCTTTTAGATAAGCGCCCAGAACGACCATATTGAATGTTTTAACATTTCCCAGATCAGCAGCGATCTTCGTACCTTCAATCTTATACACATTAATATCTGTGCGTGTTGGAGGATGAACAATACCATTCGGATCGTAAAGCAACACGCCACCGGCCTTGACCGTTTTTTCAAACTTATCCATGGATTGCTGATTTAGGATAATGGCTGTATCAAACTCATGCAGAATTGGGGAACTGATTCTGTTGTCGCTCATGATAACAGTCACATTAGCTGTTCCGCCGCGCATCTCCGGTCCGTATGACGGGAACCAAGTAACTTCCTGATCTTGCATTACTCCTGAATAGGCGAGAATTTTCCCCATTGACAAGACTCCTTGTCCACCAAAACCGGCAATTATAATTTCTTCAGTCATGATTTCAGTTTTTTTTTAATTCTTTTTCAGATGAGCTTCCTTCGAATCGCGTTCAGCATCTTTCATATCACCCACCGGATAGTATGGAAACATATTCTCTTCCATCCAAACATTTGCATCTACCGGATTTATGCGCCAACCGGAATTACAAGTAGAAACCACTTCGACAAACGACGTACCTTTCTTATCCAGCGCATTTTGGAAAGCCTTTTTAATTGCCTTTTTGCACTTGCGAACCGAAGCAGGCGTATGAGCTGACTGGCGGGTAACATAAGAAGTTCCGGGTAATTGCGCAATTAGCTCTGTAATTTTCAATGGATAACCATTACGCTCGGCGTCTCTCCCACATGGCGTAGTAGCCGTCACCTGCCCCAGCAAAGTTGTCGGAGCCATTTGCCCCCCTGTCATTCCATAAATGGCATTATTAATAAAAATAACAACAATATCTTCTCCACGATTGCAGGCATGCATAATCTCAGCCGCCCCTATTGAAGCTAAATCGCCATCTCCTTGATAAGTAAAAACAACTTTATCGGGGTTCACGCGCGAAATTCCTGTAGCCACCGCAGGTGCGCGACCATGCGCAGCTTCCTGCCAGTCGATATCGATATAATTATAGGCAAAAACGGAACAACCAACGGGTGAAACACCAATTGTTCTTTCCTGAATATTTAGATCTTCGATGACTTCAGCCACGATCCGATGAACTACTCCGTGCGTACAGCCCGGACAATAATGCATCGTATTCTCGGTCAGCAATTTTGGCTTTTCGTAAACCAGATTTTCCGGTTTGATGATATCTTTTACTTCCATCGTTATGCTTCTATTAGTTTTTGTTCGATAGCTTCCACCACTTCACCCGGAGTTGGAATAATTCCCCCCATCCGTCCAAAATAGCTCACAGTTGCCAGGCTTTTCGCACAACCAACAGCAAGTTGAACATCTTCAACCATTTGCCCGGCATTCATTTCAACAGCCATAAAGCCTTTAACTTTCTTAGCTAGCTCGGCAATCGGCTTTTTAGGGAACGGAAAAAGTGTGATCGGTCGCAACAAACCAACTTTCAACCCTTTTGCTCTGGCCAGCTCAACTGATTTCTGACAGATTCGGGCAGAAGATCCAAAAGCAACAAGCACATAGTCAGCATCTTCGCATTGAAAAGTCTCGTATCTAACTTCCTCTGCCTCCATCTGAATATATTTCTCCTGAAGGCGCCTATTACTTTCTTCCATTTTAGAAGATTCCAGATACAAGGAAGTAATTACATTGTAATCCCGATCTGAAGTTTTGCCTGTGGTTGCCCAACGTCCTGTTTTTGATTTTACTTCCTCGGCCGTCATCCGTGGTTTATAATCCCCTAGCTCTACCTTTTCCATCATTTGACCAATCGCACCATCAGTCAAAATCATTGCGGGGTTACGGTACTTAAAAGCTAACTCAAATCCCAGGTCAACAAAATCATTCATTTCCTGTACCGATGCAGGAGCCAAAACAATAAGCTTATAGTCGCCATGGCCTCCACCTTTTGTTGATTGGAAATAATCAGCCTGAGATGGTTGGATTGTTCCCAAGCCTGGTCCTCCGCGCTGCACATTCACAATCAAACAAGGAAGTTCGGCGCCGGCAATATATGAAATACCTTCGGCCATCAAGCTTATTCCGGGGCTCGACGAAGAAGTCATTACCTTTTTACCGGTACCTGCAGCGCCATAGACCATATTTATTGAAGCAACTTCACTTTCAGCCTGCAGAACAACCATGCCGGTTTCGTCCCAAGGCTCGCGAGCCATTAAAGTTTCCATCACCTCAGATTGTGGGGTGATCGGGTATCCAAAATAACCATCGCAACCACAACGAATGGCAGCTTCAGCGATTACTTCGTTCCCTTTCATTAATCTTAATTCTCCCATCTATTGAATCTTTTTTGATATTTACTGAAATTAAACTCTTACCCGGTAAACGGTAATACAGGTATCCGGGCAAACTATTGCACAGTTCGAACATCCGATGCATGCTTCGGGATTTTCCATAAAGGAAAAATGGTAGCCCCGGCTATTTACTTGCTTATTTTGACCTAAAACCTGCTGAGGACAAGCAACAACGCAAAGGCCACATCCTTTACATTCTTCCGTGTCAACAACAACTGCACCTATAACTTTTGCCATGGTTTTATTCTTTTTAATATAATTTCTTCGTCTAAAACGATCCAGCTTTAAGGCATACGCAAACTACAGCCGGACGTACAAATCTAAAACATCAGTACATTTCAATCCGCAACAAAAGTTGCATATTCAGAGATCATTATATGTTTTTCAGATAGCCGCAATATCATTCAAATCTTGTTCAATATTCGAGTAAATATATTTCGATGAATTCCGAGATAAGATGCAATATGTTGACGTTGTACCCGCGACACCAAATCGCCATGTTCTTTCACAAATCTTTTCACTCGCTGCGATGCAGTAAGCGATTGCAGCATGTGCACCCGCTTTAAGGCGTTAATGTAACTTTCTTCAGCCATTCTTAAAACCAATGCTTGCAAATCATTATTACTTTCAAGCATCTTATCGAATTCGTTCTTAGTTATATAGATGATTTCTGAATCTTCGTATGCACGGATCGCTTCGCTGGAGTTCTCGCCCGACAAAAAAGAATCGTGGCTACTTACAATAGCATTGTCAGGCGCGTAGAAGAAACGACTAATCCATTCCTGTCCATTCTCGGCCACATAAGTAGCGTACATGAGGCCATTAAGTAATATGCCGAGCTTTTGGTTGGGCTCATCGTAAGCCAGAAAGGTTTCTCCCTTTTTCAATAAAACCGGCACCTGGTCAGAGAAATATGACTTCAACTGAGTTAAGGTCATATTATCAGGCGATGTTATTGAATAGGCACTCATCTCACAATTTCTATCAGTTAATTAACAGGAAAATCTTTAGCAAATCGTTCTAATCGTTTGTCCAAGTCATCAAATTGATCACGATGAACATGAGAAACACAGGCTCGAAGCCCTTCCTTTTCGCTGCCGGTATTTTTTAGGGTAATGGCACTAACTCCATAATATAAAAGTTTGGACAATAGCTCTTCTCCTGTCATATCAGGATACCCAATGGTAAAGTAAAAGCCGTCTCCAACCAATTCTTCTCCATCTTTTTCGTAAACAATATAAAAGCCGTGTTTTAAAAACAATTGCTTCATTATTTTGGCTTTCGCTCCGTATTCTGAAACCTCTTCCACAAAATTAAACTGCCCATCAGAAGCTGCTTTAAACATAGCTGCCAATGCATATTGTGCCGAGTGTGCCGTTCCTGATGACATCGCATAAAGCACTCTAAGTGTAATGGTATTTCCGAATGTGTTGCTTTGAAAGCGCACTTTTAAATTATCGTAGTCGCGGTTAAATAGTGTATCCGAAATGATCATCACTCCGCAACGTTGTCCGGCATAAGAGAATATTTTTGAGCTTGAAATGAATAGAATATAATTGCCGGTGTATTGGGCAACCGTTGATTGATAAGGTGGTTTCCCTGGAGTAAATAAATCTTTGCGGAAATCCATGGCAAAATAGGCCAAATCTTCCATGATGATGACATCATATTTTTGAGATAATTCACCAATAATTTGCAGTTCTTCCTCCGTAAAACAAATCCAGCTGGGATTATTGGGGTTTGAATAAATAATGGAATTTATATTTCCTTTGGATAAGAACTCTTCCAGTTTTCCACGAAGCTTTTTGCCGCGATAGTTAAAAACATCAAAGGTTTCGTATTTGTGACCCATAACCAGCATTTGCTGCTTTTGAACAGGAAATCCCGGGTCAATAAAAAGTGCCGTATCTTTTTTGGGGTCTACATTGCTGGCCACAAGAAGTGCCGAATAGGTACCCTGCATGGATCCAACTGTGGGAATGCAACCGGCCGGGCTAACATCAACATTCATAAATGATTTAATGAAACGAGAGGCTTCCTGCTTGAGTGGCTTTATCCCATCCATCATCGGATATTTAGAAGCTACTCCATTTTTAAGTGCTTCAATTTCAGCCTGAGTTCCCACTTCGGCTGGAGGTAAACCCGGAACCCCCATCTCCATGCGAATAAAACGCTCGCTACCAGCTTCTTCTATTAAATTAACGAGCGCTACAACCTCTCGAATAGAAGCCTGACCAACATTGTCAATTCTTAGTTTAGCAATATTTTGGTCTACGAGATGTTGATCAATGGGTGTCTTTTTCATGATTTAAGTTCTCCATCCCGGCCTTAGTTATTGAATTTTCTTGCTAATAAATAGCTTTAAAAAAGAGATTTTAACTGGTGAATTTCAACTAAATAGCCAGAAATAATAAATAAAAGAAGCAAAGAATCTCTGATTTGCCAAACCTGAAAGTTGTATTTCTCAACAGGTTTTACAAATCGACAGAACTTGCTGAATTAAAGAATGAAATCGAAATAATTTCGAAGATAAACGATTAAAATCAAAAGAAATTCAGGCCTTTTGGATGGCCTGAATTATATCATGTTTCTCAGCTAAAAACCAAATTCAGCTTGAATTGATTTCAACCAATTAGAAATTCGTTCGTCTGTAAGTTCCGGATCAAAATCCTCATCAAGTGGCAGGCCAACGAATTTACCATCAATTAAAGCTTCCGACTCTTCAAATTCATAGTCATCAGGATCAACTGAACCGACAATTTTTGCATCCTTTTTCGCAAGCTCTTTCGCTAAACGACCCATGGCATTTACAAAATGATCCGGATAAGTGACATGGTCACCCAATCCAAAAAGTGCAACCACTTTTCCGTCGTAATCGGCCTTGCTTACTTCGGGGAAAAACTTACTCCAATCGGTATTTGAATACTCCGAATCCCAGGTTTCTTTACCAACGGTAGAAATACCAAAGATAATTTTATCGAATTTGTCAATATCACTGTACGATGCGTCATTTACAGAAACCATTTCAACTTTATCCTCGCCAATAGCGGCTGCAAGTTTTTCGGCAACACGATGTACTGATCCTTTTTCTGGTCCAAAGAACAATCCTATTTTACTCATATCTCTTAGTTTTTTACTGATTTTGTATCTCAAGTTCGCCCCGAACATATTCCCCTAAAATAGATAAACTGGAGACATTTTTCAAGATTAAATGAATAGCATGTTCATAATTCTCAACAGTGCCCCACTCAACATCTACGTGAATGGTATATTCGTTGGGCTTACCTACGATAGGGATCGATTGAATTTTATTTAGATTGATTTTGTTTTCTGCAAATATATTAAGCACCGAAGCCAATGCCCCATAATAGTGTCCAACCTCAAAGCAAATAGAAGCTTTATTGTTTTCGACGGTATGATTAGCACGTTTCGACAAAATCCAAAATCGGGTGTAATTCTTTTTATTTGACTCAATACCACGATCGACAACATTCAACCCATAGAGTTCCGCGGTGCGCAAATTGCCAATTGCTGCTGCATCAGTCAAATTTTCTTCAACCAGCAGTTTTCCTGAGGCAGCCGTATCCTGATTTTCACGAATCTTAGCATTTGGATAATATTTTTCGATGTATTCGGCACACTGTCTGATTGCAATTGGGTGCGAATAAATTGTTTTAATGTCTTCCGGTTTTGCACCCGGCAACATCATCAAATTCATTTGAATGTGCAGATATATTTCACCAATAATTCGCAAATGATAGTCGCGAATCAGCGAGTAATTTTGAATGATGCTTCCTGCAATAGAGTTTTCAATAGCCATGACGGCAATATCAACCTGATCGGTATCAATCAGTTCACACACGCTCTGAAACGATCTACACTCATGAACTTCAATCTCTTCCTCACCAAAATAATTTCGCGCTGCATCTTCGTGAAATGAACCAGCAATACCTTGAATTGCTATTTTCTTCATCCGTTTAAAATTTTCAAGTTTTTAAAAACTTACTTTAAAATTTGAGAACGGATGGAACCGCTCCGCTCTCACATCA